>CAZEQP010000479.1:0-3657 GCA_964514345.1 uncultured Candidatus Obscuribacterales bacterium | reverse complement strand
CCGAAATGGTGAAATTCTATGAGAAGCTGGTAAGGAGTTATCCCATCGTCAGCATCGAAGACGGGTTGGCCGAGGAAGACTGGGATGGATGGCGGGAATTGACTGACGCGCTTGGTAGTCAAGTGCAATTAGTGGGAGACGATTTGTTCGTCACTAACACTCATAGGTTGAGACGTGGTATCGAACTTGGTGTCGCTAACTCCATTTTGATAAAACCGAATCAGATTGGTACTCTAAGCGAAACACTGGAAGCTATACTTCTGGCTCAAGAAAACGGCTATTCCAACATACTTTCGCATAGATCCGGAGAAACTGAAGATTCGACTATTGCCGATCTGGCTGTGGCCATGTCCAGCGGTCAGATAAAAACCGGCGCTCCCTGCCGCTCTGAAAGAACAGCAAAATACAATCAGCTATTGCGCATAGAAAGAGATCTGGGGCGTACGGCCGTATATAAAGGATCGAAAGCTTTCGAGCACACAAAGGACAAAGTAGCCGTCAAAATGCATTAGAAGCAGTGGACAAGACCGATGAGTCGCTGTTTACTCTGGTGAGAATTGACCTGGTGCGGTAGCGTCCCATATATTTCCCGTCCAGATACTGATCGATATAACTCTGGCATTCCATTTTGTCTTTTGAGAGCTGGATGAAATGATCTCTTGAGCGGCAAGCCCAGGAGCCTCCCATCACCGCACTTTGACCGAAATAATAACTTGTGCGATCCACTTTGGCTTCTTGAGGATTCCAGCTCAATGTAGAAATTTGTGTTTCCACCCAGCCCGGCTGTATCCATTGACCGGTGACTTTGCCTGTTTTGTCCGGAACGAATTGAATATCGCAGGCTAGTGTCGTTCCTTTAGCTACTGTTTCCACCTGAGAGTCGGTGACAGATGTCTGGCAGCGCCAAAGACCTATATATTCCTGAGGAAAAGAGTTGCTTACTTTGGGATTGTTTATATCTTCACCATTGTCGGCTTCGGCTTCTTTTATTTGTTCGATATGACCATTCAACAACTTAGCCTGGACAGGAGCGTTTGAGCCCAGCACGCTTTGAAGCGTGAGCAATACAAAACTGAGTAATAGTGCACTCTTTGACATCTATAACTAAATTTGCCCATAAATGGGCAGACCTACTGCCGAGTATACCTCTTGACAATATCAGAGGCCAAAATTTAATGCAATATTACGTCTGGGCGTTTTAGCCATTTTAAGTGGTATAAATCCCATGTTTTCCTATCTATATATATGTTGAGGACCAGCCGGTGACTAAAACAATGCCCAAATGTGAAATTAAAGACCCCAAATTAGCCGACCAAGGCAAACAGCGCATTGAATGGGCTGACAGAGACATGCCCGTACTGGCAATTATCCGTGAGCGCTTTGAGAAAGAAAAGCCGTTCAAAGGCATGAAAATCTCAGTTTGCGCCCACGTAACCACTGAAACCGCCAACCTGGCAAGAACTCTGCAAGTCGGCGGCGGCGACTGTCTTTTGATTGCATCAAATCCGCTTTCCACTCAGGACGATGTGGCAGCAGCCCTGGTTGAGCACTGGGGTCTTTCAGTATTTGCCATCAAAGGCGAAGACATTCCCACATATCACAGACATATCAATTTCGCTCTGGATCACAAACCGCAACTGATTATCGATGACGGCTCCGACCTGGTGGTTACGCTGACCAAAGAAAGACCGGATCAAGTAAAAGAAGTAATTGGTATCACCGAAGAAACCACTACAGGCATCACCCGCTTGCAGGCAATGGATAAAGACGGTGCGTTGAAATTCCCGGCCATGGCTGTTAACGAAGCTCAAACCAAACATCTTTTCGATAACAGATATGGCACAGGCCAGTCTACTCTTGATGGTATCATCCGCGTTACTAACCGTTTGCTTGCCGGACGTACACTTGTTGTAGTAGGTTATGGCTGGTGCGGAAAAGGCACTGCTATGAGAGCACGCGGACTTGGTGCCAATGTCATTGTTTGCGAAGTCAATCCGGTCAGAGCAGTTGAAGCCGTTATGGACGGATTCAAAGTTATGCCCATTGCCGAAGCGGCAGCTCAAGGTGATGTATTTGTCACGGTCACAGGCAACAAGCATGTTATCGATAAAGCTCATTTTGAAAAAATGAAAGATGGTGCCATCGTTTGCAATTCAGGTCACTTTGATCTTGAACTGAATCTTGAAGCTCTGCAAAAAATCGCCAAGTCAACAAAAGAAGTGCGTGCCTTCATGAAAGAGTACGAACTTTCAGGCGGAAGAAAAATATATGTACTGGCCGATGGACGTCTGGTCAACTTGAGTTGTGCCGAAGGTCACCCGGCTTCTGTCATGGATATGAGTTTCGCCAACCAGGCTCTGGCTCTGGAGTATCTGGTCAAGCACAAATCTGAATTGAAGCCCGGATTGCAGAAACTTCCTGAGTCTGTTGATCAAGAAATCGCTTCACTCAAGTTGAAGGCTTTCGGTATTTCAATCGACAAGCTGACACCAGAGATGGTGGAGTATATGAATTCCTGGACACACGGAACATAATTGCCGGCTGAATCAAGAATAAGAAAAACGGACCTGAATTTTCAGGTCCGTTTTTTATGAATATAAAAGATTGAGGCTTAGTTTATTTTCTGGAACATATATCCGATTCCACGAGCCGTCAAAATGAGGTCGGGATTGGATGAATCTTCTTCCAGTTTGGAGCGAAGACGGCTGATGTGGACATCCACCACACGAGTGTCGATTCTGTGATCCGGAGGATAAGCCCAGACTTGCTGGAGAATTTCACCTCTGGAGAATGGTCGACCGGAATTGGTCACCAGTAATTCAAGCAGACTGAATTCCATCCCGGTGAGACGGATACGCTCATTTTTGCGAGTTACCTGTCTCTTGTTCAAATCAATTTTTAAATTGCCTACAGTTATTACATTGGCGCTGCGGCTCATGCCAACTTCTTGCTGGCGTTCCACAGTTCTGCGCAAGACAGCTTTTATACGAGCTTCCAGTTCACTGGGGCTGAAAGGCTTGACTACATAGTCGTCTGCCCCAATTTCCAGACCCTGGATTCTATTGGAAACATCTGCTACTGCAGTGAGCATGATGATCGGTGTGTCTGCTGTTTTTCTAATCTCGCGACACACTTCGTAACCGTCCATCTTGGGAAGCATGACATCCAGAATCACCAGGTCCGGTTGAAAGGCGGCAAATTGTTCCAGCGCTTCCTGGCCATCAGCGGCGGTGACTACGTTGTACCCGGCCAGTTTCAATCGTGTTTCAAGAATTCTGCGAATTGAAGCCTCATCGTCAACGACTAGGACTTTCTCCTGCTCATTAGTAGTTGTCTCGGTCACTTTTAAATCTCTCTTGGCTTAGTAAAACGAATGCGCAACGTAATCAATTTAGTTTATTGGAGTATATAACATTCCCCGCGGCAATTTATTTATAAGGAATTACCTTCCACTATTAAAGGTAGGAAGCAATCATCGTCCTAATTAAAATTAAGAATGCTTTGAACCCTCAAGGATTCAGTCAAGAGGCGGATAAGTACAAAACTTAATTATGCGACGCGTGAAGCAAAATTAGTTCAAAAATCGAAGTATACATTTGGTGTATTAGCGATGCTGCTTGGCTTTGCATTGTATTATCAGCAGATATGCACTGCGGT
>CAZEQP010000478.1:0-3661 GCA_964514345.1 uncultured Candidatus Obscuribacterales bacterium | reverse complement strand
TGAATCCTAAAAATCATCCCAACATAGTAAGACTATTGCTGGGAAAGGTAGAAACAAACAAATCTGAATTTCAGTCTGATTCAGATCTGGATAAAGAAATTGTTTGTGTGGTTGAATCCAATATAGATGATTGTCCTCCCAGCTGGCTTGCATTTACATCTGAACAGTTGCTGAAAGAAGGTGCGCTGGATGTGGCAATTACATCATGCGTCATGAAAAAGGGGCGCAGTGCCCATCAATTGTCGGTGTTGGTAAGAATCAGTGAGAAAGAAAAAGTGGAAAAACTTCTTCTCAGTGAAACTACAACAATTGGTGTGCGCAGTTATCTGGTCGAGCGCAATGTGAGCAAGCGTGAGTTTCAAACTGTCAAGCTTGCAGGAAGAAGCGAAATCCGCATTAAAATTGCCCGCGATAATGAAGGCAAAATATTAAATGTGCAACCGGAATATTCTGATTGTGCAGAATACTCACTCAAAAATGGAAAACCTTTGAAAGAGGTTTTTGCCCTGGCTATGAGCACTTTCGCCGCTTCAAACGACTCGTAGATCCGTCTGTGAAAAAGCTGAACCGTTAACGGTTCAGCTTTTTGATGGGGGAGTCATGTCGGCTACGGGGCGGTTGGCAAGGTGAAATTGAAAGTGGCTCCCTTGCCAGGAGTGGAAGAAACGGTCATTTCGCCCCCATGCCTTTCCACAATTCTTTTGCAAACTGACAAGCCTATTCCGGTGCCTGAATATTTTGATTGAGGATGCAGACGCTGAAACAGCTCAAAAATCTTCTCCGCATATTCCATACTTATTCCGATACCATTATCGGTGACTGATATCCTGGTCATTCTTCCCGCCGGACTGGCACTTATCTTGATTTGAGGTGGTTTGTTGTCTTTGAATTTTAAGGCATTTTCAATCAGATTTTGAAACAGTTGAATTAGCTGAGTTTTGTCACCCAATACGCAGGGTAGATTGCTCACTTTTATCTCTGCACCAGATTCGGTGACAGCTGAGTGCAAATTATCCAGAGCCATTTTTACCACTTCGTTTAGTTCAATCCGCGTGGGTTCTTCTCCTTGAGAGTCAATTCGTGAATATGAAAGAAGGTCTTTCACTAGCTGCCGCATTCGAGTGACAGCATCAATGATGAATTTCAAATACTCTTTTTCTTCCGAATTCAGTTTACTGGAGGCTTTGGAGCTGAGCATATCTGAAAAGGTAATTACGGTCCGTAGAGGTTCTTGCAAATCATGTGAGGCAAGGTAAGCAAATTGCTGCAAGTCGGCGTTGGAACGTGCCAATTCTGTCGCCGCTTTGCGCCTTTCCGAAATGTCATGCACAAAAGCATAAATTCTAAGAGATCTGTCGGCTCCGGCAGAAAAAATACTTATTTCCACCGGTATCTGGCGGCCGTCTTTATGGACGGCTTCTCTTTCAATTCTGCTGTTTATAAAATCGGATTTGCCGCTTTTGCGAAATTCTGCCAGTCTGTTTTTGATATCCTCACGTTCTGTTTCAGGTATCACCAGGTCGACCAAATTATTTCCCAGAGCATTCTGTGAAGTCCACCCAAAAATTTCTTTTGCTTGCGGATTCCAGTGAGTGATTCTGCCTTCAGTATCAATCCCTATAAAGGCGTCGTAGGCTTGCTCAATAACCGAACGGATAGTATTTTCGCTTGCCGATAATTCAGACTGAGCTTTGCGTATTTCAACTATGTAGGAAGACGTCAGAAAAATCAGCAATGTTAATACTGATACCACACCGGCTACCAGGAAAAGTAAAACCTGAAACAAAGTATCGCTGCGTTCTTGATACTGCTTGTAATGCAATTCCCAGGCCTCGTTTTCTTCGTGCCGCATTTGAGAGATGAGAGAGAGAATTTTTTGATAAGATTCGGTGTATTCGGAAGAGTGAATCATAATGCGAGCTTCAACCAGGCTGTGCTGCAGCGAAAGAGCCGCCACCTTGTCTGAAAGTAGAATAACTTTCTCCACTTTTTCATCCAGTGAGTTCAGCCGATTTTGATGCTTTTGATTGGAAGCGGTTATCTTGCGCAACGCACCCAGTTCTTTTTTTAAATTCAACTTTGATTCGGTGTACGGTTTGTCGTCGCCCTTGTATCCGTAGTGACGCCGATTTTGATCCGTTTCGTGCACCAGGTTGACAACTCGCTCTATGCAGGAAAGAACTTCATGAGTATGAGCAATTGAACGGCTGGCATCAATCTGCTCCAGCGATCCAAGAGCGGTGATCGCGCATACTGCCAGAAGCAAAATAAGCAGCACACCTGCGGCCAGAGTTATATTTATGATTTTACGATTCAGGATTTTTTACCAGAGTTTATTGAGATTTTCCGGTTGAAGAAAAGAATTCTTTAGAACGCTTTTCAATTTCTTCTTTGCTCAAATTTTCTTTGCGGGTGGCTAATTGCCATACATATCCAAATGGATCCTGCACTGAGGAATATCTGTCTCCCCAGAACATGTTTGTCGGTTCCATCTTGGATTTTGCACCACAGTCGCAAGCTTTTTTGTAAGCGGCATCGACATCATTCACGTATAAATAGAGACTCATATAACCCAGTCCGTCTTTGGGCGCCAGGCAGTCGGCTTCAGGAAACTCATCAGACATCATCAGATGCGAGTCGCCTATATTGACCTCGGCATGCATGACTTTCCCGTCGTGCTCGATAATTTCGGATTGTTCGGCGCCGAAAGCTTTTTTGTAAAACTCGATTGCCTTTTTACTGTCTTTAAAAACGAGAGTTGGGGTGACTGTGTGATAACCCTCCGGTTGCGGTTTTACTTCTTGAGCGAAAAGAGGATCAAGCACCTGGAAATACATGCCTGCGCACAAAAGTGCAGTCAGAGCAATTTTCTTATTCATTTAATTCTCCCTGAAATAGCTTAAGCTTTACTTGTTGCCAGAGCGGATTCCTTTTCAAAAGTAAGATTGTCTTCTTTTGCGTCAACGATTATACGATCTCCGTCTGCAAAAACGCCTTCCAGCATTTTAAGAGAGACCGGATTTTCAATTTCCTTTTGAATCAGACGTTTCAGCGGTCTTGCTCCATAAGCCGGGTCGTATCCGGTGCGAGCCAGCCAGTCGCGAGCGGCATCGGTGGATACGATTTCCATCTTGCGGTCTATCAAACGCTTATTGAGCAGTTGAAGCTGTATGTCGACAATATTTTTCAGTTCGTTTGCAGTGAGGGCATGGAACACTACTGTTTCATCGATACGGTTGAGAAATTCAGGTCTGAAATGTTGTCGCAAAGCATCAAGCACCTTGTCTTTCATCAATTCGTAGCCGGAATCGCCTTCCATCGCGCTTTTCATTTGATAATCAAGAATGTAATTGCTGCCGATATTGGAAGTCATAATAATGACCGTATTGCGAAAATCGACTTTGCGTCCTTTGGAGTCGGTCAAATGTCCTTCATCCAGAACTTGCAATAAAACGTTGAAAACATCCGAATGTGCTTTTTCAATTTCATCGAATAAAATGCAGGAAAAGGCTCTGCGTCTGACGGCTTCTGTCAGCTGTCCGCCTTCGTCGAACCCGATGTATCCTGGCGGTGCACCAATCAGGCGTGCCACTGTGTGTCTTTCTTGATATTCAGACATATCAATTCGAACAATAGCCTGAGCGTCGTCAAAAAGATATTC
>CAZEQP010000477.1:0-3674 GCA_964514345.1 uncultured Candidatus Obscuribacterales bacterium | reverse complement strand
AATACAAAGACTCTTTTCAGTTTGATTTCGAATTAGTTTCTTTATGGTAACTAAGAACCAGATTAAACAGGGCTAATCTTTTTTGACTTGAATTAGGACAGACCGGTATGATTCAATTGTCCCTAGGACAAGACGGTCCTAATTCATTAGTAAAGGGAGAATAAACCATGGGACAACATGAAAACACCTGCAGCACCGACCAGGGACAATGTCATGAAGAACAAAATCAAGAATGCAATTTGCACGAAAAATTGCTCTGTCTGGCCGATGAAGCCTGGAAAGAAGTGTTGAAAGACAAAATCAAACAAGAAATAGAAAAATCTCAGGGCGCCAAGTTAAATTCACTGGCAAAACTGGTGGCTGAAACTAACGGACGCAAATGGGCTTATATGATTCAAGGCAAAAAAGCCTGCGAGGAATATAAAACTCAAGTGCGCAGCTTGCTTTCATCCATTGCTGAATAAGGTAAAAACTCGGTAGTTCGGTAATTCGGCAATAGACGGGCGGCAGTGGAAATGCGACTCCACTGCCGTTTCGCTGCGGCAAATATGGTAAGCTTTAGCCATGGCTGAGGAAATCAAGCAAGAAAAAACAGTCAATGTTGCAGTGGAAGGACCGCTCAAATGGCTTTGCCTGGCTGCCCTGCCCGCCGGTTATTTTGTAAGCTCCATTCCGGGGCGTTACGGCACACATGCGGTATTTGGTATGGTGGCTCTATTGATCGTAGTTTCGCTTACCACTACTGTACAAAATGGACGCTATATAGGTCTTTTACTGGCTGCGGTTTGGGCCAGTGCCGGTGTCATTTTTTACAATATTCGCGGCATTTGATTTGTTGAATCGAAATACTAATGGTTCAAAATCAGCCCTGATAATAATTTTTGGCGCCGCCTTTTTAGTTTGCGCCGTCATTCTTGTTTTTGCCGCTCAAAATGTAACCCGCGGCACTCCTCATTTGTATGACTATGCCACTGAACAAATCGTTCAACATGCAATGATCAATAACCCTCCCGGTTATCCTTTAGGAATGTATACCATTTCCGAAAGTTATAAGATAGACGGAAAGCCGCTTATATACGAGCCTAAGGAAGTTTATTATCATCTTCCTTTTCCCACATTTTCAAATGTGGTTTGCACTCCAAGCGGAAATCTGGCTTTTATCAATCCTGTTCCTAAGAAAAAAAATCCGGTGATTTGTTTTAGTGGACTTAATGCCAGATTCAGTCCAGAACTAAAAGAATTCAGAAAAGACAGTCAACTGACCGTCCTGACCGATGGAAGATTGCTTATCACAGGCGGCTTCAAAATAGACGGACAACCATCAGACACAATCGAAATTTTTGATACGCATAAAATGAAATTTGAGGAGCCTTTCGGCAAGCTCAATATCGCAAGGGCTAATCACAGGACAACCTGTTTGCGCAACGGAAAAGTGCTTGTGGTAAGCGGCACCACCACAAAAGAACTTTCAGATGCAGGCGACGATTACACATCAACAATTGAATTAATCGACCCGGCTAGAAAAACAATCACATTGATAGGACAGTTGTACCAGGCAAGAACTCACGCGATGATAGATGCAATCGGCATAGACAAATGCATCATTCGCCATGGAAAATTTGTGGATAAAAATACAGCGGCAAGAGAAAGAGAGAATCCCAATAATATTGAAGCCTGGGAAATTTATACAGGCAAAGTTTCACAGTCGCCTAAATATCCTTATCCGTTTACTTCCTGGCTCTGGTATCTGAGCCATGTTTTAAACAAGAAATAGATTTTAGTATTTGCGCATCCAGTCGAATATTTCAGCCAGAATGTTGTCCATGCTGGTTAATCCGGCTTTCAAATCTTCAATCATCGCCATTCTATCGTCGATAAGCCCGACGTCAAATTTGATTTTGCCGTGGCGCTTGCCTGACACATGTTCTTCGCGTTCTTTTTTATTCATACGGTGACCACCGTGCACCAGACAGTATCCGTTGGCTTCCCAGCGGTCCACAAGTGCCTGACGTCTGGTTAGTCCTTGTTTATTGGTGGTGGAAACAGTGTTGAGAAAAGTCCAGACAGACTCAGGATAAAAACCATCCGAGTTGTCGTTATAAATTACATGACCGAGCAAATTAGGCAGACCGGATTCGATGCGGTGTTCTTTGCCCATATTTTTCAATGCCATCAATGCCAGCGCCGATTGACCGGCACCTTCAACCACATCAAGAGTAGCCGGTGCGCGAAAATTTACCTCACCCAATTGCAATGATCCCGACATGATGCCTGTGATACCACCTGCGATGAGGTCACCATAAGAGTTATATTTGATCGCTCTGTCCTGACGTTCGGCAAGAGTGGCTTTGATAGCCTCAGCACCCGCTTTTTGTCTGTCCACATGATTGATCGCTCGACGCATGTCAAAATGTAGCGCCATGACTTGTTCATTAATTTGCTGGCGATTGAACAACAAATTTATTTTGCCGTCACTTGTATTGCGATCCGCCGACTGCATGCTTTGTTTGTAATTATCCAGTTTTTCCTGAAGCTGCCAGGCGCGGATCATAAGCTGAGTGTCGGGAGTCAAGTCACCTGTTTGAGCGGCGGACTTAATCGCTTCTTTGTGCAAGGCATGTTGATGAGCTTGTCTTTCAATCGGATTTTTTGAATGGTGCGGTAATGTCGGCTTGGCATTTACTGATTGACAAGCGCCTAAGAGCAAAAGACTTAAACACAAAGTTCTTGTCCCGGCTTGAAACACCATTTGCCCTCGATTATTTGTTCGACTCGACTTCAGCGCAAGGTTGGCAGATTTCAGGAAACTTTTCATCCTTGCCTACAGTGGTTGTATATTTCCAGCAACGACCGCATTTTTCGCCTTCTGCTTTGAGCACAAATACAAACATGCCGTTTTCATTCAATTCGCTTAAGGGTTCCGTTTTTGGTTTGCTCTCACCTTTGCCGTTTTCCACATTGGCTTGAGAGGTGATGAAAAATCCCGGCAAATTTTCTCCCAGCGAAACTATTTTATCGCATAGACTTGAATCTTCCACTTTTATGAGAACCTGGGCTTCCAGTGAACTGCCGATTTTTCTTGCGGCCCGCGCTTGTTCCAGGGCTTTATTTACAGTGTCGCGAGTGAGTATGAGCTTGCTCCAGAATTCATCCAGATTGGGATTGAGCAATTTAGAGTCTATTTCAGGAAAATCTGTAAGCAAAACGCTTTCTTCTTTGTAGCTGTTTTTCTTCAAAGCCTCAGGTACATGTTGCCAGATGTCTTCGGCCATATGTGGTGTAACAGGAACAAGCACCCGCACCAGCATGCTGAGCAATTTGGCCAGCACTGTTTGTATGGAACGGCGCGCTTTTGATTTGGCTGCAGTCGTATACAAAGGATCTTTGGCTATGTCGAAATAAAAACTGGATAACTCGACATTGCAAAAATTTTGCAGCAACTGATAATACTTGAAGTATTGGAAGTTATCGAAGTCTTTGATGATTTCTTTGAGCACTTCTTGCGAGCGATGCAAGATATATTTGTCTATATCTTGCAGTTCTTCATAAGGCACAGCGTCTTTAGCCGGATCAAAGTCATACAAATTACCCAGCATATAACGAGCAGTGTTGCGCAGTTTTTTATAAACGTCGGCAAGTTGCACCAACAAATTTTTTCCTATCGGAATATCATC
>CAZEQP010000476.1:0-3674 GCA_964514345.1 uncultured Candidatus Obscuribacterales bacterium | reverse complement strand
GCTATTGCTGGAGCTGTCGGTCAACCTGTTCCTGCTACTTCCGGCGTTCCTTTAGCTTATGCTACTCAGCCTGTCAACTTCAACGCCAACAACGTGTTGACTGGTGCCGGATTGCTCAACGGTAACAATACCGGAACAGGTCTTCCTGTATTTCTGACAGATCCGACTGTATTGCAACAGTCAATCTTGTTCGGAGCTCCCGGCGGTACTGCATTCTCACTAGCTAGTTTGCTGAACATGTTTACAGCTAATTCCAACTTCTATAGTGGAAGCTCGGGAAGAAACTCAGTTTCTCCACGTGTGCAAGGTATCATCTCCAACCAGCGAGCAAGAATTCTTTCCGAACCATCACTTGTGTGTTTGTCCGGAGAAAGAGCTGCATTTCTGGCAGGCGGCGAAATTCCAATTTTGCAGGCTGTGGCTGCAGCCGGTCAGGCTCAACAGTCGGTTGTGTTTGAACCGTTTGGTTTGAGATTGAACTTTATTCCTGTTTTGATGGAAAACGGATCGGTCAATATCGAAATCTCTCCTGAAGAACGCATTCCTACCACTCAGGCTGGATTTACTTTGAACCTTCCTGGTTTCGGTAACAGCATTCCTGGTTTCATCACCAGAAAAGCTCAAACCATCGTAGAAATGAAGCCAGGTCAGGAACTCTTCATCGGTGGATTGGTCACATCCAACAATGGTCGCGACCTGGTGAAATTGCCTATTATCGGCGAAATTCCAGTACTCGGCGCCATTTATCGTTCCAAAGCGTTCGCTAAAAACGAATCAGAACTGGTCGTAGCCATCCGTCCTGAGGTCATCCTCCCCGGTACTCCTGGTCAGCTCAAACTGCCTGAGGAAATCGGACGGGTTGAAGGTCCTCGCGACATGAACCTCTTCCAGGTCGAACCGACTGTGCTTGACGAACGTCATTACACAACCGGTCGCTCGGAACGTCACCAAAAGACCTCACCCACATTGCCTGAAGGCGCTCCTATTCCGGACAGCCAGTAAGGTAGGGACTAGAGAAATCAAAAGGGAGGCGAAAGCCTCCCTTTTAGTCTAATTTGAGTAGCCGTCTCTAGATCTTCAGCCGAAGATCTAGAGACAGTGGCGTGAGGTATCAGAAAAAAAACACAACCGTTATCGGTTGTGTTTTTAGAAAGTTGAAGGCGATGACTTATTTACGGCGAGAGGATTTTTTAGGCTTGCTTTTATAAGTGTCAAGAAATTCTTGACTTTGCTCTGGATAATCGTCAAAGAAAACAGTCAAAACATGATTGATTGACTTATTGATGAAGCCGTCGCGCGTATCTACAGGTGTATAGCAATTAGCCAGACCAATTTTGTCTACAATAGTCAATAGTCCTTTTTCAGAGAGTCTGACCATTGTAGTCATCACTGTTGTGTAGGCAATTTCACGCTTTTTGCGCAGGGCATTATATACTTCCCGAACTGTGACTGTCGGTCTGGCCAGTTTCCAGGCCAACTCCATGATTTCACATTCAAGGTCGCCCAGGAATTTTCTCAAGCCTTCTTGATTGAATCGAAACGATGCATTTGGGTCGTCAATTTTCATGCAAAATCCCCGTATGGAAGGCTTTTCGATAATCCTAACACAGTCTTATGACTTACGGTAGTTGGAAATTTAAAATCTGCCTTTGCTATAGTATTGCCATGAATCAGAACACAAATAAGCCTGGAAAACCGGTAGTTTTTTTAGACCGTGATGGAACCCTTAATATTGAGAAGGGATATATACACGAGCTTGCCAATTTGAACCTCATAGAAGGTGCCGGTCAGGCTGTAAAGACCCTTAATCAAAACGGCATTGCTGCCATTCTTGTTACTAATCAGACTGGAGCAGCAAGAGGCTTTTATCCTGAGCAACATATTCTGGATTTGAACAAACGTCTTTGTGAGTTACTTGAAAAAGAAGGCGCATATCTAGATGCTGTTTATTATTGCCCGCATCTGGCTGAATCCGAGGGCGGTAAAGTAGATCCATATAAATTGGCTTGCAATTGCCGCAAACCCGAAACCGGGCTGGTTGAACAGGCATACAAAGATAATGAAGAACTCGATCCTGGGCTTTCTTATGTAGTGGGCGACAAATCGACTGATGTCGAGCTTGCCATCAATTGTGGTGCCAAAGGCATACTGGTGAAAACCGGATACGGTGAAAAGGTACTGGCTGGTGAATATCAGTGGAAAGTCACACCCAATCACCTGGCTGATTCTATTTGCTCTGCGGTGGATTGGATTCTAAAAGACCTGGCTTTGCAAAAACGCTGATTATGATTATGAAAGTCGCGAGCGCAAAAGCAAACTCACTTCCTTGAGCAAACTGGGCATATCGAACGGTTTGGGCAAATAAAGATCGGCACCGGCTTCAAGCGCTTTCAATTGATCCGGATGAGAAGTGGCCATTACCACCCAGATTTTGTGCAGACTCTCATCATCCTTAAGAGCCTTGCATAATGACCATCCGTCCATCTGGCGTTCTGAGGCGGCTAGTGTGGATTCCAATAAAATCAAATCCGGCGCCTCCATGCGTGCCATTTCCAGAGCATCCATAGCCGAATTGGTCACTTCAACCATATATCCTTCCAGAGAAAGAATTTCTTGCAGTAAACAGGCCATAGCACCATCCGGTTCGACCACTAGAATTTTTCTGTCTTCTTTCTTGTTGGAACCGGATTTTGCTCCGGTACTGAGGGCGGTATCAAAGCCGTGCGCTTCGCTTGAAACTATGCAAGACGATTCAAAAGTTTCTTTGGCCAGATACCGGGCGTCGCGTGCAGCCGTCAATACATCAATATAGCTCTGGAATCGTCTGGTCATGCAGGTGACGATGCCTATTGCCACTGAAATAAGCGGAACTCTGCGTCTGATGCCGCCTCTGCCGGTGGAAATTAGATATCCTCGCTCAAGGTCTTCTCTTGGATAAAAACGAGTGCTGATGCTGTCGAATTGTTCGCAAATGCGTTTTGCTTTATGTTCAAAACCTTCCAGTCTTGTAGTCATAATAAAATCGTCTGCTTCGATATGACCGACAAAATCGTCATCGTCCGCCACATCAACTAGAATGGCTCCAAGAGCCTTTATGAGCTGATCGCCTGCCAGGTCGCCATATGTCTCGTTATATACTCTGATTTTATTCAGGTCGATTGACATGGCAGCCCATTTTTTGTCAGATACCAGTAATTGTTCCAGCATGCGTCGAATCATGTTGGGACCAGGCATTTGAGTAAGCGGATTGGACAGATCTTCCTGTCTTCTTCTTAAGTGAGCAAGAATTCTGATGGCAAGCTCGCTTGTGTCGATCGGATCCGGAAGCACGTCATCTGCACCGTATCTGAAGGCATTGATTCGTTCGTTCACATCTGATGACGAGTGTAGTAAAACCAGGACAGGGCGCGGGTTTGCTACAGAGGCTCTTATTTGCTGGCAATAAAGTCTGCCGTCACCTTCTGGCATTACGGCAGAAAGAACAATCAAATCAGGATGCAAAAAAGAAAGCAATTCGTTCGATTCTTCAAATGATGTCACCACGCTCACTTTTGCGCCGGTTTTTTCAAGCACCTTGGCATATTCGGAAGCGGGACCCGATTCGTGGATGATTAAAATTTGCGGTTTGGGTAACATCATGGCCGGTCACGTCCAAGGGCCGCTTGCTTTTCTCT
>CAZEQP010000475.1:0-3685 GCA_964514345.1 uncultured Candidatus Obscuribacterales bacterium | reverse complement strand
ACCGTTCTCCGTTGCGTCTGCGACTGATGTCGTTGACTATGGATGCATCTGTTACCTGTTCCATCGGCATGCGTGAACCGGTGCGCTGGAATGGCGCGGCGGGTTGATCCGGTCTGTCGGTGGGTGGGTATCTGCGGTCGCCAGGTGGACGGGGACCGTCTTGACGTGGCGGTCTATATCCGCGTCTTTCCGCTTCGCGGAAATAGTTGGACCAGTACTGACCCCAGAAGTCGCCCTGATTTGGGCTTTGATACGGACCTTGAGGTCCGTCCCACTGTCCATGCCAGGGACCTTGAGGTCCTTGTTGCTGATAGGGACCGAAGTCGTTCATTTGATTCGGTCCGAACTGATTTGGACCGGTTTGAAATTGACCGGGTCCGTACGCGTCGAACCGGTATTGCTGCCATGGGTCCCTTGAATGATTTGGTGGATATCCAGAGGGTCTGTTGTTTCTTGGTGGATTGAAACGGTCAAACTGATAAGATGAGTTGTAGCGATCGTAAGGCGAGAAGCTTGTTTGCTGGGTTTGATTGAAACCGCTCAGGCTGGAATGAAAATGATTGTTTTGAGAAAGTGAGTTATTGGTGGGAACATAAAAAGCATTAAAATCAGCTGGCGAAGTACCTAGACTTGCCATCTGAATATCATTTTCTACGCTGTCTGGTTGCGCGCCGCGTGGCCTCGCGGCATCGCTTTCTAGCGACACTTCTATCTGACCTCTTTAGTTTTATCCACCAGTCAGAATTATCTATATATATAATGAGCCAGTAAAGCGTAGAATTCCCAAAGCTGGCGCCAGTGGGTAAATTTGACGTTCAGAGATTGCAGTCTACAGAGATTGAAATCTCTATAGATTTCCGCGCAGGGCTTGTTCGTGCTCAATTGACTCAAACAAAGCCTTAAAATTGCCTTTGCCGAATCCTTTGGCGCCCTTTCTCTGGATTATTTCCAGGAAGAGGGTGGGGCGGTCTTCCACCGGCTTGGTGAATAGCTGCAATAAATAACCGTCGGATTCGCGGTCAACCAGTATGCCCAGTTTAGCCAGCTCCTCTATGTCTTCGTCTATATGACCTACACGTTCGGGAAGGACGTCGTAATAGGCTTTAGGTACGGTCAAAAATTCAACCCCGCGCGCTTTCAATTCGGCGATGGTGGCGATGATATCACGGGTGGTGATAGCTATATGCTGGACGCCTCCGGCATTGTAATAATCGATGTATTCTTGAATCTGTGATTTTCCTGTGCCGATGGCGGGTTCGTTAATAGGCAGTTTGATTACGCCGCTTTTGTTTGCCATCACTTTTGATACCAGGGACGAATACTTCGTGCTGATGTCGTCGGCATCAAAATATTGATAAACATAGAAACCGAAGACTTTCTCGTAAAACTCGACCCAGGACTCCATTTTATTCAGTTCGACATTACCCACGATATGGTCGATGCTCATCAAACCTACAGAGTTATCTCTTGTCGGATCACCTTTGGATTTTTTGTCTAAAGCCTTGAATCCCGGAGCGAAACAGCCGTTGAATTCCTGGCGCTGGATAAATTTGTGGATGGTGTCACCATAAGTGTGAACCGAGGCGGAGATGAATTTTCCTTCTTTGCCTTCGTAATATTCGGGCTTAGCGTGGCTCTTGGCGCCGCGTGCAATGGCGGTTTCGTAGCATTTGACCGCGTCGCGCACTCGAAAACCAATCGATTTGACACCGTCGCCGTGTTCATGGACATGTTCGGCGATTTCGCTTTTGTTTGACAATCCGCCTGATACGACGAATTGCACGCTGCCTTGTTTCAAAACATAAGAAGCCTTTTCGCGGTTGCCTGTTTCCAGCCCGCTGTAACCGATCACATCGAAACCAAATCCTTTGTGATAGTAGTAACAGGCCTGCAAAGCGTTGCCCACATAAAGCTCCACATGATCAAAACCGTCTATGGCAATTTCTTCGACTTCCGGTTTTTCTTTAGGAGAAGATTTGCGCTCGATAGTCTCTTTGACCATTTGTGAATACCTCTTGGATGCTCACCTAATATGATACATCTAAAAAGGCATTGATTTTATTGCTTGAAAGCTTTCAACCGCCCAAATTTTTTAAAAGCTCTTTAGCTTCCGGATTTTGTGGATCCCCTTTGAGAGCTTTTTTGACCATGGCAAGGGCTTCATCCTTCTGCCCTTGAGCCTTGAGGCAGGCTGCTTTGCCGGTTCTGACCGAAGCAAGCACAATGGCCATGTCGTCATGCCCGTATTCGCCCACTGCCGCTTCGATATTTGTGATCAGCCGATCGTAGTGCATCGAAGCTTCTTTATATTCGCCGTTGCGTCTCAAAGAATCAGCCAGACGCAGAGTTTGAATTGAACTGAATTTGTTTACAGCGTGCGCTTTGCGGTAGTGAGCAAGAGCTTCTTTAGGCTTTTTGAAAAAGTCTTTCACCTGCCCCATCATGAGTTGAACCGTCGAAACATTGGGATAGTCTTTGTCCACCTGTTCAAGCATTGCCATAGCCCTGGCTTCGTCTTTTTCTTTGACGGCCACTCTCCAGGCTTCCACACATTTGTGCGCCACAGCAGCCTCGGCGCTCATATTTTCCTGACCCAGCTGTGCCGTGTCCAGAGCGGGATTCTGTCCGGAGCCGCTTGTAGAGCCATTGGTACTTGTTTGCCCGCTGTTTGCAGTACTGGCGTTTTGAGTGTTCGATCCCTGGCTGACTGCAGGAAGATTCTCTTGCACAGCCATTTGAGAGCGACAAGACACAAGTAATTGAATAGAAATCAGAGGAAGAACTAAAGAAAATATCTGTATCTTTTTCATCAAACTACACTATGAGTCAATCTTGCAGGGGTACATGTCTGAAATTGGCATCAGCATCGAGATCCGGAGTGTCAAACTTAACTTTGGAAAGTGAAACACCTTTTTGCAAAAGATTTTCGGTTACAGGAAGAGGTGGTTTGGAAGCGGAATCTTCCGAATTTATTCCACCTGCGTTAGCCTCTCTTCTAGCCTGGGCGCTGGTCGTTTTAGCCTGCAAATAGCGGATTCTTGTGTTTACTTTCTCTTTGTACTTTTCCGGCACTGAATTAGCAAAAACAAGCTCAATCAATTCTCTGGAAGCTTCAAAATATTCTTTCTTCTTTTCCAGAAGCTCGGACAGAGCCACTCTCAGCATTAGTTCGTTGGGCTTGTCTTGTTTTAAAAAACGCAGTCTGTTGATGGCGTCATCCAAAACCCTTTCTTCATTGCAGTGAACGAAGATTTGATGATAAGCAAGATAAAAGGCGGGCTCGATTTCAGTTGTATGCAAATACTGATGGTTGGCTTTCACCACATCGCCGTTCAAGCGCAACGCTTCAGCAAATTTGAAGCTCATTTCGGCACTGGAAGGATTATTCTCGCTGCTTTCTCTGGCTTTGTTCAGATCCGGAACGGCATTTTGCTCCAGGATTTTAGTCCCGCCTGTTGCGCTTTCCGTTTTTCCTTGCTGAGCAGCGCAGTCGTCCGGGCAAGAAACAACCAGGCCAAGAGCCAGTAAAAGAAGAAATGAGTAGGAGTGTGCATTTTTAGCCATGGCTCAAATTTTAGCGCGCAAAACCTATTTGCGCCGGACATTATGCTTTAGTAATAGTAAGGCTGCAGGTGGAATCACCCAGGTCTTCCCATTTCTCAAGCATGTGTCCATCAGCTTTGAC
>CAZEQP010000474.1:0-3692 GCA_964514345.1 uncultured Candidatus Obscuribacterales bacterium | reverse complement strand
TGTCTGTCCTCTTCGTCTATAACCTGACGTTGTTTTTCAAAAGGGAGTCTTTCCTCGGCTACTGCATGACGCGCTTTATCCAGGACGGTGCGTTTTTCCTCCAGCACCTGTCTTTGTTTGTCAAAAGCCACTCTCTGCTCTTCCAGAGTTTGACGCTGCTTATCCAGAGCCATACGTTCTTCGTCTATATCGCGCTCACGCTTGCGGAAAGGAAGCATAGCCAGATCAAGTTGCACCCGTTTCTCGTGCAATTTTGATTTGACCTCGTCAAACTTGTTGCGAGGCTCTTCCAGCCTCAATCTCTTTTCTTCCAGACTCTGTCTTTGATCGTCCAGTTCTTCCCGTTTTTCTCTTAAAAATTTGAGCTGGCTGTCGGCATCACCTTCAGGAAGAATAATGAGATTTTGAGTTTCACTAATTTCTGCTGTTTTTTCCTCAGCAGTTACTGGTGATACCGAAAATGATGCCGACGTTAAAATGGCAGTCAAAGCCAAAAGTCTACCGATTCTTTTACTCATCATTTGTCTTCCTTCAATCGTGTGCGCTGGGTTTTTCCATTCAGATACAAAATGTCGTCGATACCGCAATCTGATTTTTGAGCTTGATCAAGGTAAAGAATCGCCTCTTCATCACTGATTATTTTTAGCGCCACAAGCTGAGTTGCTCGCAAAGCAGTGTAAACAGTGTCGGAAGAGATTCCCTGACTGATAAGCTCCTTAGCCACATATGAAACCTGGTTGTAATTGACGGTCAGTCTTTCTTGAACCGAGCCGCTCAATTTAGTTTTGTCCAGAATCGAGGTGGCAGCCAATAATTCTACCAAGTCAACGGCATGATTAGTATCAAGTGAAAATGTATAAGCTTCAGCACATGCCTGTTCCAGACTGATGCTATTTTTAAAAACAGCCTCCAGAGCCCGTTTACCCATCACCAGATCCATAGTGCCGTTGTCCAGCATTTCCTGCATCGACACAACTGAATCGATAAAACTGGGCTTATAGGTCCCGCTTTGCACTAGTGTGGCACCCAGAGTTTTTTTCTCCAGTACCGAAGCATGCAGTGAATCACGCAACTGACGTTCACTCAAATTGCAAACGTCAGTCAACAAGCTGCCTAAAAGCGGAGTATTTTTCAAGTTGCGACAGCGATAACCGGCATTCTGAGTTTTCTTTGCCAGAGCATTTTCTCTTTGCTGAGCTGCAGTCAGCGCGCTAATGCCTTGCTCACGCGTGATTTGATTTTTGCGCACAAGTCCTTGCACTAACAGAGCTTTATTAATGATTGTCTGTGAAACGAAACCTCTCTGACACAAAACATGACCCAGGGGCAAAGAAGTTTTTCTGGCTGATTCAAGACATGTATTGATAAGATTGTCGCTTGCTACATGACTGTCATAGAGCAATTGACCCAGTTTATTGGTTTCACGCTCTTCCGGCTGCAAAATTTTTGATTCTTTGAAGGCGAGGTCAAGATCCGTTTTATTTTTGAATGCAGTTTCCATAACTTGCACTGCAGACTCAAGGGGCAGAAGTCCGTCGTTGACCATGTATTGAAGATCCACAGCATTTCTTAGCTGCAAATCATCAAGACAGCCGGACATCACAAGCACTTTGCCTAAAGGCAGGCCTTTGTTTTCGTATCGAACCAGTACATCGGCAATAAGAGTGGAACTCACCACATTGGCTTGCATTAACAAATCGCCGATTCGAAGGTGTTTTTCGCTATTTACATTTGTATTCATATTCATGCCGGGTCAGTCTATAGCTTTGAAAAATGATATGCAAGTTTGTCCGTAAATTCTTTTGTCCACTTCTTTGAGCCTGTCTGATGCTCTGGGGCGCAAAGCGTCAGACGTATTTGCATGTTCTATCATGAGAATACCGTCAAAGGAGAGAATGTCGGCTTTGTCGACCAGTTCGACCAGATTTTCTATCAAAGAACTTTTGTAGGGAGGATCGGCATAAATTATGTCGAATTTTTCAGCTTTTTTTCCCAATCTTTCCAGTTCCACTTTCACATCAGCCACTTTCAAGTCAGCTTGAAAAGAGAATTGTTGAAGTGTCTTCTGCAAAGCCCTCGATAAGCCCGGGTTCATTTCCACTGAAACCAGGCGGGCGGCACCCCGGCTCAAAGCCTCAAGACCCATTATGCCGGTGCCCGCACAAAGATCAAGAAAGTTGGCTCCCAGCACTTTCATCCCCAGAATGTTAAAGATTGATTGCCGCACTTTTGATGCGGTCGGACGCACATTATTGCCGCTGGGGCTTGCAACCAGCCTTCCGCGTGCTTCACCACCTGTAACTCGCAATGACATTACATCATTGTACAAGCAAGAGCATGTTATATTGGTCTTCTATGTCAAGACGAATTGCCCGTGAAATAGCCGTAATGCTGCTTGGTCAAGCAGTAAAAGGAAAGTCCTCTTACTCCCAGAAGGAGATTGAGGAGCTTGTCGCCAGCTCAGTTTTTCTTTTGAGCGATCACGCCAAAACGCTTATCGGCGATGTGGCACGCGACATTGAAAAAATGTCGGAAGAAGTGGCTCAGGCTGAAATAGAGCACGAAGACAACGCCAGCCGCGCCCATTCCACCAAACCGGTCAAACTGACCACCGCAGATCTCAAAGACAAGCTGGAGCGTCTTGCTCTTGCCGTCAACATGTTATCCGAGTCGCTTGATATTCCGGAACTGGCTTTGCACGGCGGAAAATCAAAAGTAAAAAGCACTTGCAAAAAATGCAAACACACGCAAGATATTGAGCTTGAGCGGCAGGACAATTCAAAAGTGCGAGAATTTGCAGTTACCCTTTTGCAAAAATATTTTGAAAATCAAAATGAAGTGGATGAGCGTATCCGGCAGGCCAACGCCAAATGGAAAGTGGAGCGTATGGTCGGCATAGATCGCGACATATTGCGTCTGGCTATAACAGAAGCCTTTTTCATGGAAGACATTCCGGTCAAAGTGGCAATAAACGAAGCAGTTGAATTGTGCAATTTATTTGCCGACAAAAAAGCGGCCAGTTTCATCAATGGCGTACTTTCAGATTTGTACGAGCCGGCAAATGAATTTAGAAAAAGTGTAAAGAATCTCCAGGAAGCCACTGCCGGAGAAACAACAACATGAGTAGCGAGACCAAGGATACTAAAGGATTCTGGGGCAGCACTTTAGACAAGCTCAAACAAGCGCTGAGCAAAACAAAAAACACACTGGGTGAAGAAACCACTCTGGTGGAATCAGAACAAGACCTGATCGAAGTATCCTCACCATCTGCGGTGCCATCTTCGGAGCCGGAGCCGCTTCCGGAAGTCCCGGCGCCAGCCAAGACTCCTCACACCGTGAAAGTGGATGAAGAGTATCTTGAGGATCTGGAAGATCGTTTGATCAGAACCGACATGGGCTTGTCCAATGTGGATGAACTGATGAAACATGTTCGAACTCGCTGTCGTAACACTAATATGAACAGCCATGATTTGGCTTCAGTATTGAAAGACGAGTTTGTTTCAATCTTAAGCACCGCACCCAAATCGGATTTACAGTACACACCAGGAAAATTGAACATTTATTTCGTGGTGGGAGTGAACGGCACAGGAAAAACAACAAGTATCGGCAAACTTTGCTGGCGCTTCAAACAAGAAGGCAAAAAGGTATTGATGGCGGCAGGCGACACATTCCGTGCCGCGGCTGAAACTCAG
>CAZEQP010000473.1:687-3694 GCA_964514345.1 uncultured Candidatus Obscuribacterales bacterium | reverse complement strand
GCAAATAATTTATCGCCTGCGGCATACGGCTTTTTGTTAATCGAAGGCAACTCAAGAGCCGGACTGGCCGGAGCAAACAGATAAGTTAACAGTACTAAGCTGGTAAAGATTGCAGGCTTGTTCTTATTCTTTAGCAAGAAAAGTAGAAACCTCGTAGAGTGGGGGAATCAGATTATATGATGTCAAATCCTATTAAATAAGTATTAGCCTGTCATAATAATCAAGAAAAAATGGAATCCCCGGCAACTGCACCTGCAAAAATATATCCACAATGAGTTTCGGATTTGACCTGGCGACGTTGTTTGCGTCACCGGAATCGACATTAATAAAAGTAGTAATACCGCCTTTCTTTTACGGTGCACACGGGTGGGTGGCCACCTGGTGTGCGGTGAAAATGCTTTTTCATCCCTATCACACCTGGTATTTCCCCGGCACTAAATTTGCCATTCCACTTACACCCGGGATTTTTCCCAAGCGCCAATCCAAACTGGCTCAGGCTGTGGCATCCACCATCACTGAAACTTTGCTTACTCCCAAAGATATAAAAGCACGCGCAGAAGAACTGGTGACCGAAGGGAATATTTTTAACGCCATCGATTTGTTTTTTGATCGTGTTTTATTGCTTGAATTTCGTGATACCACAAAGCTGCACAGATTGGCTCAGGATCTGGCTCAGCTCAGTCCCACGCTTTTGCAGTCCTTTGTCACGAGCACGATAGAATCGCTTGAACAGGGCAAAGATTCAAAAATTCCGGCTATTGTGGACAAAGTTTTCGACCAGATAATTTTGTCTGCCCGCATTAACCTGGATCAAGCAACCGAGCTTGCTTCGCGCATTATGGAAAATATAATCACACCCGACAAAGTGCGAAACGGCTTGATCACTTTGTTGAGTCCACAAAATATCAACGCCCTGGAAGAATCAATCAATGTGCACGCTTCAGGTCCATACAGACTTCTGGCAAGACTTATCGGGGTAAAACGTGTCTGTTACGAATGGCGCAATTTTCTGGAAAAAGAACCGGAAGAAGCACAAAAGATTCTTTCGGATCTGATCAACAGATTCGGAATCAAACATCAGATTGCATTGCAAATCGCCAACTTCGATTTGCGCTCAATGCCGCTTGAAAATATCGCCAGACTGAAGGCAAACGTAAACACATTCGTCAGACAATTCATGATTGAGCACAAAGAAGACTTGATCGAAGCGTGCCGCAGACTGCAAGACGAAGCGATGATGACTGTTCAATCGGCCATTCTGCGTTTTAATCCTGAATCAATACCTGATTCTTTCCTGGTCAATTTGAAACGCAATCTGGCTTCTTTCACCTACTCTTATTTGAAACGTGAGCTGGGTCAATTAATCGAACAGGCCATTCCTGCCATTGGGGTGCACGGGTTAATTGTCAGCAAAATCGACCTCTTTTCTCCCCAGCAGCTGGAAATGCTGGTATATAAAATTTGCAAAACTGAGCTCAAAGCGCTTGAGTATTTCGGTCTAATTATCGGTGCCATGCTAGGTTTAATACAGATTCTGGTAAACGCCATAACATATTAGTTATTGTTATTAGGCTCTTTTCTCTGGGAAAAACAAAAGAGAGGGAGCGGCATCGAGCTGGAAAAAAAATCGGAAGCTAGGCACCTGAAAGCTGAGTAGATGCTGATTAGACAAACACTTAAATTTCTCCCTTTAGGCCTCGACAGAGGTCTTTCCGGCTCGCAGGCATATAGAGTCCGGATACCTGCTAACAGGCAGGATTTGCTTGTGGGAGTGGTTTTAAGCAAACGATATTATGTCCTTTCTCTTCTGGGACAGGGGGGCATGAATCTCGTTTATAAAGCAAAAGATCTACAAACCAAGAAAATAGTGGCAGTAAAGGCTTTGCGTCAGGCCGGATTATCAGATCAAGCGGTTGTGACTCGCTTTCAGCGAGAAGTGCAGGTCTTAAACAAGCTCAACCACGCGCGAATCGTAGGCGTTCACAACTATGGCACCACAAAAGCCGGTCAGCCCTTTTTTGTAATGGACTATCTGGAAGGACAGAGCCTCAATCAAGTTCTCCGCAAAGAAGGCAGGTTACCTATTGAGCGCTTCCAGGACATTTTTGTGCAGGTGGCAGCCGCCATTCAGCACGCCCACAAGCACGGCGCCATTCATCGCGACTTGAAACCAGGCAATATAATGCTTGTAAAACGCGGCAACACTGAAGATTACGTAAAAATAGTCGATTTCGGCATCGCCAAATTAGCGGAGGAAGCAACCAAATTGACCCGCATGGGCGAGGTCTGGGGCAGTCCTATTTATATGAGCCCGGAACAAGCAACCGGTGTTGAAACCGACGAGCGGACAGACATTTATTCACTGGGCATTGTTATGTATGAAGCATTGACCGGTGAAGTTCCATTTTTAGGCAAGAACTATGTTGAAACTCTAAACAAACAGATATCTGAGCCGCCTGAACCTTTCGATGAATTATGTCCGCATCTGGAATTGCCTGCAGTACTTGAACGAATAATATTCAAAGCACTGGAAAAAGCACCTGAAGATCGTTATCAAACTATGGACGATTTGAAACATGATCTGGAGCGCGCGCTCAATCTGAAAAGAAAAGCCGCAAACGCCAGAGAGGCCCGCCGCAACCAGCGCAGCACAATCACTGAAATACTTGATTTTGCGCCGCCTGAAAATGCACCGATCAACATTGCCGCTACAATAAAATCCACTTTCAATAAATTGAAAGCAATCACTCAAACTCAGTCTGAAGCCAAAGAAAGCGGTTTTCACACGCCCATTCAAACTTCTGGGACACCTCGTTCCAAACAGCAAAAAACAGGCACTTTCAAAAAGGAGTCTCAGCCAAAAGCTCCTCCTGCAAAAGAAATGAAATTCTTTATCATTGTGATAGCTGTATTCTTCTGTTTGTGGGCTGTCAGTTCAAATAAGAGCGTGGCTGATTTTATATTGCAGTCTTTGATTGAAATGGACATCATTCCAAAAGGTGCTCAA
>CAZEQP010000473.1:0-677 GCA_964514345.1 uncultured Candidatus Obscuribacterales bacterium | reverse complement strand
CAACAACAATTCAAGAATCAAGATCAGTCTCAATCTCAGTACCAAGAGACTCAGGACCAGACTCAGCAAAGCCCCTATCCCATACAACAGCAAACTCAGGATCAGTCGCAACGAAACCAGAATGAGGACTCTTCAAAATTGCTTGAGTAATTGCTCAAGTCCCAATGAAGTGTGTTTATGAAGTTACTACTATTATTTTGAGCCTGTTTTTATACCTTTAACTTTATAAAGACGTCAATTTATATCAATTACTTTATAAAAGTGCTCAATGGGTGTTTTGCACTAATCGTCGTCGTCTTCTTCTTTATCGATAAGACCAAGTATTTCTGAGGCTTCATTTTTAAACTCTTCCAGTTTTTCAGAAAGCTTGATGATTGCTTCTGCTTTCTTAAAGTCTTTTGAGGCGAATGCTTTTCCGCCCTGGGTCGCCAGTTCGTCAATCTGAGCATCCAGAACAGGCAATAAGACCATCAAGGCGTCTGAGAGATCCGGACATTTTCCAAGCGTAATTTCGATGGCATGTTCCAGCTGGACTTTTGGAGTATGGACCTTTCCTGCGCTTATTGCATCGACTAAACCGCTATTGCTTGAACTTTCAGATTTTGAATCGGAATCTTCGGTCTTTTGAGTATCCTCTTAGCTATCCAGCGCAGTTTCAGACTCTTCTTCGGTTTCAG
>CAZEQP010000472.1:0-3694 GCA_964514345.1 uncultured Candidatus Obscuribacterales bacterium | reverse complement strand
CGGTTGGGTGCACTTCGACCAGAACAGCGGATCTAGTTTCAGACCGGCATCCGATTCAAATTCAGTTGAAGATCTGGTTCAACCCGGGCAGCACACCACCGCACCGCCTCAGCAGCCGGTTCATCACGGAGTGCCGCAACAGCCTCGACAGGCTCCTCCTCAGGCATCTCAAAATCAGGCACCACCGCAGCACCACCAACCGCAGCCTGGTCTTCCGTCTGCGCAAGAGTTTCAAGCACCGCCGCCTCCGCCCAGGCAGCAGATGTCGGGATCTCCTCAAGCCGCGCCGCAATCCGCCGTAAATAGACAAGAAGCAACAGTCAAAGCCAAAAATTTTATGATGGTCATTGCCCTGGCTTCGGTTTCTATCGTAGCTATCCTTGCCCTTCTTGCTCTTGCCTTCATTAAAACTTCCGCCCCACCGGCGGTGAAAGAAAAGAACAATTCAATTCAAGAAATGGAAAGTGTTTTCAAACAAAAAGAATTGCGAGAAAAAAGTGAAGACGCCGCACCATCGGTCAACGATACCAAATCTACAGGTCCCAAAATCGAGTCTGAGTCGGCTCCCACACCGGCTGTAGAAACCGAAAAACCGAAAGTGCACAAGAGTTCCACTCGCGAAGACTCAAGCGTAAGCAAATCGGAATATCAAAAAACTCGATTCGGTCATATTGATGGTTCGGGCAAATCGACAGAGGAAGCCGTCCCGCAAGAAGCCGCAGTTGATGCCGATGAAGGTATCCACCAGACTGAAGTGTCGACAGATCGAGGTTTGACTTTGACTCCAAACAGCGTATCTGAGCGAATCAAAGCCAAAAGCCCAAGTTCGGCTCTGAAGGAAAGTGCTTCCAAAGAAGACATTCAAACCCCCAAAGAAGCCCGCGACAATAGAGACCCGGACGCCTTTGACGCAGGACGATAAGCCTCAGCAAATCATTAATCAGCCGATCATTAATCAGCCGATTATAATTCAGGCGGAAGCTACTGCCGAAGAAATCAATAAGGCTTATTATCTGCACCGCAAAGAAACCGAGCTGGTGGCACCAAGCTTGACTATAATGATTTTTTCAAGCTTTTTTGCGGTCATTTTTTTTCTTTTCACTGCTGTATGGAATATTGATTTCCTGGGCATCTTGAGCGATCTGTTGCATCTCTTTTTTATTCTGTTTTCTTTTGCTATTCCGGTGCTTGCGGTGAAACTTTATCTAGGTTATGAAAAGAGCAAAGATTTTGCCGCCGGAACAAATGCTTTGATCATTCCGGTCAGGTACGCAATCAACCAGGATGGTGTTCAAATCGTAGTTGCCACAGCCACCAGTTTCAGTCCCTGGAAGGACGTATCACATGCGTATGACTGTGCCACATCGATATTTTTTGTTTGCGGAGGAGTGGTTTGTGTTCTGCCCAAGCGCGATTTTGCCGATGCTGAGCAATTGAAAACTGTTCGTCAAATCATGGTAGATAAAGTCCCAATTTTTAGATGGTGCAAAGAAAAACGGGGACCTATCGAATATCTCAACAGATACGAAAAGTCTCTGGAAGAAAATGAAGAGAGTGAAACAGCGCCGGCGCCATTAACTCCCAGGGCGGATGATTCGAAACTTTTAGTGGATGTCCAGCTGCCCGAGGAAGATTCGGCAAGAGTAGTTTTGCATTGTGAATATGCAAAAGACGAGTTAATAGATACGCAGTGGCGTTTCATCACAAAAAAAGCTGTTATATATCAATCGATTTTGCAACTACTTTTCTGGGGGATACTTGCCACTGTAATTATGCGTCAGCAAAAATTGGACTTTGAGCAGGCGTGTTTGATTCTTCTGTTATTTTCGCCACTCGCCGTTGGATACGTCGGATACAATTTGATGTCCAAAAGAAAGTGGATCGCTGATATTTATGGTGGCGAGTACAAAGCTCAGATTGTAATCACCAATCAATCTGTCAGTTTCAAAACTTCTACATTTGAACAAGTGCTGAACTGGGAATATTTTGTTGATTGTTTCCAGAGTGCCGAATTTTTTGTTTTGTATACCGGCGGCTATCTGATTTTGATTCCGAAGAAGTTGCTGGATAGCCAGTATAAGAAGCTGTTTGTGACAAACTTGCTGGCTCGCAAATTCAATAATCCCAAATTGGTAGCAGACAGCAAATCTTAGTTGTGGTGGACTTTCTTGCGCGCTCTGGCGATTTCGGCTGCTCTCAGGCGGGCGATGGCTCTTGCCAGTGCCAGTTCGGCGGCATAAGTATCGAGCTTGTCTTCTTTTTGAGTCTTCTCGGCTTCTGCTCTTGATTGAGCTTGTTTGGCGCGGGCTTCGTCGATTTCCAGTCCCATCTCGGCCGTGTCGGTGAGGATTGTCACTTCGTTTGTGCCCACTTCCAGGATGCCACCGATAATGGCGGCGGCGTACTCCTCGCCTTTCAAGGTGGCGCGCATTACGTCGATACCGAGTGCGGTGACCAGCGGTTCGTGATTGGGAAGTATTGTGAGCTGTCCGTCACGGGCTGTGGCTGTCAATTTCTCTACATCTTCCTCGAATACGATCCGCTCGGGGGTTACTACTTTTAGTTTGAAAGTCTTAGCCATTATTACTTCCGATTTTAACTCCGTCTATTTTCTGGTTGTTTTGGATCTTGATGACGCTCTGCCTGTTTTGCTGGATCTTGTTGATCTGGCGGCAGTTTTGGTGCCACTGGACATGCGACTGGCGCTTGTTTTTTGAACGCGTTTTTCCACCGGTTTGGATTTGGTGGTGTCGCTGGCGATGGTCAATTTAGGTTTGTTCACTCTTCCTTTGTGGCGAATCAATTTATCGATTATGCCGTATTCAAGGGCATCCTGAGCGGACATGTAATAGTCGCGCTCGATGTCTTTGCGCAATTTCTCTTTGTTGACTCCGGTGCATTTATGCAAAAGCTCTATCTGAGCATTGCGGAAACGCTGACCCTGAGCTGCTTGAATCTCAAGATTTGTGATATCGCCTTCAGCTTCCCAGATAGTCTGGTGGAACATCAAAGTCGAATATTCATAAGCTGAACGCTCTCCGGTGCCTGCGGCAAGTATTTCGCAAGCGCCGGAGAGTGCGTGCCCGAGGCAAACTGTGTTTACTTTGGGCTTGATTGAATTCATGATGGCGATGATGGCATCTGCGTTGTAACCATTGCCGCCGGAGGAGTTGACGTAAAGCGTGATGGGCGCATGTGCGTCAAGCTCGGCAAGACGAAGAAGTCTTCGAATAACCGGAATGGTTACTTCATTTTCCAGCCTGCCGAAAACATACACATTGCGGCTGTCTTCGCGGGGAGCTTCTTCTTTGCCTTTGCCTTTTTTCTCTTTTGTCATGATTTTTTCTCTTTATGCTTCGGCAAGTTTCTTGGCGTTCTCTCTTGCTTCATCCAGTCCGCCTACCATGTAGAAGGCTTGCTCAGGCATGTCGTCACATTCGCCGGCCAGGATTTGTTTGAATGATTCAACTGTGTCTTTGAGTTTTACATATTTTCCTGGTCTGCCGGTGAAGATTTCGGCGACATGGAAAGGCTGGCTCAAGAAGCGTTGAATCTTTCTGGCGCGTGAAACTGTGATTTTGTCCTCTTCCGATAATTCATCCATACCCAGAATGGCGATAATATCCTGCAAATCTTTGTATTTTTGCAGAGTTTGTTGCACGCCGCGAGCCACGTTGTAATGCTCTTCTCCTAC
>CAZEQP010000471.1:0-3698 GCA_964514345.1 uncultured Candidatus Obscuribacterales bacterium | reverse complement strand
CTCCGGAAAGACGTCCGGGTCATTAGCCAGCTCGCGTGCACCCAGACCGGTGCAGTTGACGATGACCGAGTACTGCGGATGTAGCCCGGAGAGGCTTCCGAATTCCGCCTGGCCGAAAAGACCGCCCGCCTTGTGCACCTGCCAGTAGAGCCAGTGCAGATAGACCTGCGGGTCGATGACAGGAGCAGACGAAAGGACGTGCGCGTCGGCGTAGCCGGCAGGGAGCTCCTGCGGCTGAGCGTGACGGAAACCGCACAGGTTGCCGGCATTGGCGCCTGCGAACCAGGGGGTCTCGTTCTTCGTCTTGAGCTGGAAAATCGGCTTCATAGTGACACCAGTGGCGGGGTCACCTGCAAGATTCTTGAAAGCAGTGAAAGATTCGTCGGTCCAGCGCTCGATGCGAGGATCTGCCTGCATCGTCACCGGAACCCACATGGCATAGGCGCAGCTTGAAGTGGGGGCAAACTCGCCGCCGTACTCCTTGCAGCGGATGGTCACTTTGTGGCCAGCCTGCAAGAGAGCCAGCGCCGTGGTCAGTCCACTCACGCCTGCACCGATTACAAGCACGTGTTGCTTGCTCATTTGTCTTCCTTTCATTTCTGGAAGTTGCCGTTTTTCTTGTGAAAATCAATTGCTAAATTGCTAGCGCTAGCTTGTGCATCTTGGCAACAAGCAATAACGCCAATTACTCACCTTATTGAGAACATTCGCATTTTCAAGAGCCACTTATTCACTTACCTGAACAACCCCTTCACTGTGAACAGTGAATTAAAAGAGTCGGAGTAATGAACTGAATGGTTTGTTTTGAATTAGAACTCAAAGATAGAGTGAGATAAGAAAAGCGCTTAACTCTATTAACTAAGACTTTTATATTTCTAGTTAGGTTTGAGTATTTGAGCTTATGTCTTACTTATGTGAATGAGAATTCAGCTGGCGCAGCTATAATTATTGAGAATATTCGCTATTTGTTTCCATCCTGGAAGGAAACGTTTTTCCGTCGTGACAACATCCGGCTCCGACTTGCCCAAAAAAGAAAATTTATTGAGCGACAAGTTGTGGTGGTATTTCGCCATAACTTATCTGGGTAACGGCTTCGCCTGCGCCCAGTACAACATCATGGCGCAACCACTGCAATATTATTTTCTGAAGGGTATGAATTGGCAGCCGGACACGGTAGCCTCCTATATGGCACTATTTATGATACCGTGGGTGATGAAACCCATTTTCGGTCTCATCTGCGATTTCCTCCCCCTTTTCGGCTTCAGACGAAAGAGCTACCTGATCGCAGCCAATCTGGCTAGCGCTATCGCTTTTGCTTTGGTCACCGTCGCACCGACACCACCATTAGTGGTGGCTGCCATGCTGGTAACGGCAGTTTCCATGTCGGTAACAACCGCTATTTATATAGGTCTGGCTGTTGAATCGGACCGAGGCGGCAGCAGAAACAGGCTGTATTTTTCCACTCAGCAAATTTGTTATTATTCGGCAGCTATTCTGGCTTCAATCGTGGCAGGTAAAATTTGCCAGTCTTATGAACCTTTCAAAGCTTTTGACTATTGCGCCTACTTAGCCGTTATTCCATCCATCACCGTATCCGTTCTCACTTTTTTTCTGGTCAAAGAAGAAAAATCAGTGCTAAATAAAGAGCTTCTTTCAGCGACTGTCACCTCGTTCAAACAAGCCTTCCATACTAAGGCGTTGTGGTTTATTGCCGCCTTCTCATTTTTGTGGAGTTTTTATCCCACTTATGGAACTCCGCTCTATGTCTACGAATCCGAAACTTTGAAATTTTCGCAAGATGTCATCGGTCAGCTTGCCGGCTGGAATGCGGCTGGCATGCTCTTTGGCGCCACCACCTACAATTTTATTACCCGCAAACTGACACCAAAGGCGGAGGCACTTATGATCGCAGTCACCTGTTCTATAGCCGGAGCATCCTTTTTGTTTTTGACAAATCCGGCTATTGGAGCGGCTTTAGAATTCTTGCGCGGCATGTCGACCAACTGGGTGATTCTGGCCGTTTATTGCTTAGCCAGTCGTGTTTGTCCCAGAGGCACCGAAGTGTCCATCATGGCTTTAATGGTCTCATTCCGCAATCTGGCCACATCAAGTGCCAATAATTGCGGCGGCTGGCTTTTTGTCAACTTGTTCAATCAGCAACTGGCGCCTCTGGCCGTCATCACAGCACTTACACCATTGATTTCACTGATTTTAATTCCATTCATCCCGCAAGAAAAGAAAGATTCAGCTTGAAACTTCCATCTCTACGCGCAAGTTGAATTCTCCGGCCGACTGAAAATACCGACCGAACATCACTTTGCCTTCATCTTTTCTGTATTTGCTCAGAGTGCGCAGAGGCTCGGAGCCGGTCAACACGCCTTGCTCCTGGTTGATATTTATCATCACGCAGCGTCCGCACAATTTCATCCCGGACAGGCTCGCCTCGCCTATTTTAAAATTCTCGGCGCGATCCTCGCTGAATTCTCCCAGACCCTTAATCACCAGGGAGGGTCTGAAGCGGTTCATTTTCACCGGTTCGTCAAGCCTGGTATTCAAGTCGGCCAGACTTTCCTGCGAAATCACAAGCAAGGGACAACAGTCCACAAATCGCCCGGAAACAGTGTTTTCGCTCACCGGTCTGGTATACAACAAACGCGCTTCGGTTTTCAGATACTCGCTTATCCACTGGGCTATTTCTTCACCCTGATCAAAGCCGGAACGAGAATTCCCCCAAAGTTCAATCTGGTTGAATGAGTCGGGAATCTCGCTGTGCGCCACCATGATTGGTGTCATTCCCGGGGCTTCCAGTTTCAGCCTGTGTCCATTTTCATTCAGCAAAGTAGGTTTTATCAAAGCCATTGAAGGATAGTCCCGCTGAGTGAGGACGTTGTCTCCCCCACCCAGAAAAACCCATTGCCTGTCTCCATTGAGTCCGGTGACACCACCTTTGATTTCCTGCACTGAAATTTCAGCGCAGCTTTTGACCGGATATATGTAAATGCCTGATAGGGTGCCTTTTGCCATAAAACAATTATCTGAATTTTCGCACCGGTGCATCAATCAATGTTAATTTTTTAATCGCAAATTACTGCATAGATCTAACTGAAGCCTCTTGATATGCGCTAAAGTATGCGTGTTGTTGAAAAAGCAGGAGACGCGCGTGGACTTCTGGGTAGTCACTTTATTGGTTGTTTTTCTTTGCGGAATATTCGGCTGGACTTCAAGCCTCTTTTTCAACACAGTCTGGTGGTATTGCGACTGGCGCGAAGGCACTCCCATCAACTGGGGGTGGGATGTCGGCTTGACCCTTGCTGTACCCTTCATCTGGGTCTTTTCCATCCTGGAAATTTTTATTCTTTATTGCCGGTAATTTGGGAAAACTACGGTTTGCAAATCATGCCCCAAATGATTTACTTCTTTTAAGGCGGAGGAATCAAGGCGCATGAAATTGGAACCATCTTTGTTAATAACCATGCTGGGAGCCCTGCTCCTGGTTTTATTTGTATTCAACCCTGAGCGGATTAAGACATCTTCGTCAAAGTGTCCGGTCCATTACAGCTGTAAGGCGTCTGTCGCCGACACCAATTGAAGAAACCATTTCAAGACATTTCTGAGCGCATCCCCAGGACATGGTTATGCCTGAGCCTCCGTGACCGTAGTTGTGCAGACAGGTCACACCTTCAATAGTTTCAGCTTCA
>CAZEQP010000470.1:0-3710 GCA_964514345.1 uncultured Candidatus Obscuribacterales bacterium | reverse complement strand
TCAGGGCGGAACAGACGCATTCTCCTATGCCGATGCGGTGGGACCTATTTTATTTACCGGTGTCATGACCTCGCAAAAAATGATCGATGAAAAACCGGAAGTGGTATCAAAATTTGTCAAAGCCTATGACAAGGCTCTAAAATATATCCACACAGATCAAGCAGGCACTGTAGCCATCGCCAAAAAACGATTTCCGGATATAGACGAAAAAATTATAGCCTCGTCAATCAAAAGATGTGTCGACTCCGGCTCGGTTCCAGAATCTGCACTGATGTCGGCTGATTCGTGGAAGGCTGTTTTGAATATCAGGCTAATTGTGGGAGATTTAAAAGCGCTCCCCACAGTTGATTTAACTGACAATACTTTTGCCGAAGCGGCTCAAAAATGAATCCACTCATAAGAGGAAAACTAACCAGTGCAAAAAACAATCGTTTTGTGGATGATGGCATTTTTCGTGTTAGTCTCGCCGGCTCTGGGACATGGAAAAAAGAAAAGCAAAACCAGTTCAACTAAATCTTCCTCCGCAAAAAGCATGGCAATACGCGGCAAAGAATTATACCGGCTTTATCAATGCGCCGACTGCCACTCAATAAACGGGCAGGGAAACAAAGCAGGGGTAAGTCTCGATAAAATCGGCACAAAACGAAGTGAAAATTTTCTTCTGGAACAAATCATGGACCCGGAAAAACATGTAGAAAAGAATCCTGACGTTTTTAAAGGCGACACCAATCTGATGCCGCCTCAGCAACTGGAGAAGTCAGAGGCAAAGGCGATTGTTGAGTACCTTAAAACATTGAAATAAGGCTCTAAACTTTTCTGATTGGTGGTGGCGCCCAGTCACCATTCAATACACTGGCAGCTGGTGCATACAATCGCATAGTCACTCCCAGGGCTCCGGATGCCGGGCTTGGAAGCCAGTTAGCAACTTTATCTTTGCCGGGATTTTTGTGCTGAATATAAATATCCAGAGAGCCATCGCTGTTTTTGTTCAACGGCATCCACGAACTTATGGCAAATCGGCTCAATTCATTTGCAGTCTGAAATCCACTGGCATCATACATGGTGATAGACCAGAAAGCTTTTGCCGGCGGTATATTTTTCTCATCAAAATGAATAACATATGACTTATCACCGGCAAGCTCTTGTCCATCGGCATCGGCGAAATTTAGGGGATAAACTGCGTCTTCAGGCTGGTTTGCTCCCAGTCCGACCATTGCCACGATTGCACGTTTAAGATAGTAGTTTCCGTACACTCCCATTGAGTCGGTATTCATTGCCCAGCCGTTCACCGCCCTTCCCATCGTTTTGGTTTTAGCGACCATTAATTTCAAACAGTCCTGAGTACCACGAATGAATTCCGCTTTTAGTTTAGAGTCAATCGAATCAAGTTGAAAATCTTTTCCGGCTTCAAAACCTATTCTTTCCAGACGAGCCAGAATCGACCAGTCTGAAGCATGGGGCGGGTTTATTTTCAACAGCTCTGCTGCCCTGGCAAAATAATCACTCGCCAACATCGAATTTACCAGCTCAAGAGGCGGAGTGGACATGTCCACCTTTTCCGGTTTAAATTCGGGCACTATATTCAATGCCGATTTGTTCCACTGAGACAGGGGAGTGATCTTCATTGACTCTTGAATGTTGTGAACATTTGCATAATCGTCCGGACCATCAGTTTTTACTCGGCCAATAATCCAGACAAATGGTGTCGGCGAGTTTATAGACTTGATTCCTTCGGGAATTTGTCCTTTCCAATGAGGCGGAACAATCGCATAATCTTGCGCTTCAGTGCCTGAGGTGCGCCAACCCGGCGAGGCAAAAACATCAGACCACATATCAAGCATCGGCAACAAATAATATCTTCCCCTGGTATCGGGAACAGAGACAACAAGCGGCTCTGCAGTCAGATCGAGCCATGCCGAGCTGTACAGTGTGTCGAAATTCGGCCTCACCACCACTTTGAAGTCTGCATCAGGAAAAGCTTTCGCGTGAGAGAAAGAATTGGCTGGTCCGTATCCCATTTTCTGACCCGCCGGCAAATTTGTCATTTGACGTCTTGTGACATCCATTGTGATAAGTGGATAGAAGTAGCAGTAGGCCTCTGCGCCTGTTTCGTAGGCTTGTTCGGGAGTAATTTCGATGGCTGCGGTTGTTGTTGTCATTTTGATTCTGCCTTTAAGGAGGAAAATCAATTTATCAGCTTGGCAAGTTTTCAGACCAACAATTAATCATCACCAGAGCGTTTTATCTATCGCTTTAGCAGCCACTCTTGCCATCAATGCCTCGCGCTTCTCGATACCAGAACGGGAACCTTTGACAAACACAGCGACATAAATAAGTTGCCCCTTCGGTCCAACAATAATTCCCACATCATTGGTGCCGGCATTAAAACCGGCGACATCACCACCCGTGCCTGTCTTGTGACCGAGTCTCCAATCTTTAGGCAAACCAGCGCGCAATCTGTTGGGACCGGTTTTACAATTGAAAAGATCTGCCACCGCCATAGCTGTAGATTCTTTTGAAAGTAATTTGCCCTCATAAATCTTTAGCAAAAGTGCCACCATAGCTTCAGGTGTTGCGGTATCGCGCGGGTCAGCAAGAAATTTTTTGATGTTCTTGCTGTCTTTTTGTAACTGCCGCTCCGGACGGTCTATCCGCACACCTGTGATACCAGCTTTTTTCAAAACATCAGTGACGGCTTGCGCTCCTCCAGCTTTTGCGATGAGTAAATCACAGGCTGTATTGTCACTATCAGTGATGGTGCGCGTCATCAACTCACGAATTGTAAAATCCGACTTATCTCCTTTAATTGCGTCTTTGATTGGACTGTACGGAAGTAGATCAATCCTACGAACGGTGACTTTGTCCTGAACCGAGAGTTTACCTTGATCTGCCAGCAAGAGCACCGCGACAGACAAAGGAAGCTTGCACACGCTTTGCATCGGAAATTGCTTTTTCTGATTGAGCATGAATTGCTTTTTGCTCGCAATATCAATTACGGCAATTCCCACTTCACCTTTTACCGCCACAATTTCTGTATCAAGATTTTTTGACAGCACCGGCAATACAGTCAATGACAGAGAGGTCGTGATACCAATTGCAAATCCCAAATTTTCTCGCAAAACTAACGACATGCCCCCACTCACTTTGCAGAATTGAGATGCTGAAGAAATCCATAATCCACTTTGCCTTTCCCGACCACGTAAGGCAATGCCACTGTGTTTGAAATATCGGAGGAATTCAACATTTGAATTAAAATCGCATCTTTCTTCCCTTCAATGATATTTTCCAGGCGTCCAGGAGAGAATCCTACTATCACTTTAATTTGGCTTGGACCACCCATTGCATTGCGGATGTCAACTAGTTTCTTTTTCCCAATTTCAAAAGGTAAAGCGTTATAAGTCGGAGTATCAACGAAATACAACTTGGCATATTTGGCGTCTTTCACCACAACACATGGTTTGAAGCTGCCTGTAGTTCCAAGTTCAGAATTCACTTGAGGGAAACCTTGATTAATAACCCATTCGAATTCACGAACCTCTTCAGGACTAGCAGCCATCATATCAGCCTGGTATAACTTGATACCTTTATTTATGGGATGCCTGGTATCGTGCGAAAGAAGCAGATAAGACAGCCAGGCAAGAACAATGCAGACAAAAATTATTTTCTTCATTGATTTAATTGGTTTATACACATCTCTATTCTCTTACATG
>CAZEQP010000469.1:0-3711 GCA_964514345.1 uncultured Candidatus Obscuribacterales bacterium | reverse complement strand
TTTCATATCGATTTCGTTGAGCAGACTGTCGAGACTCTCAGCTTGCGACAAATTGCGGGGAAATCCATCCAGTATGAAACCTTTTTTCAACTCCGGCTTAGCCAGGGCTTCTCTGAACATTTCGATTAAAACAGGATCCGGAACAAGCACGCCTTTGTCCATGTAGCTTTTGGCTTTCTGTCCAACCGGAGTATTTTCTTTAATCGCGGCACGCAATAAATCACCTGAAGATAAATGAACCAAACCCAGCTTGGCAGACAATTTTTTGCACTGGGTGCCTTTGCCTGATCCAGGCGCGCCTAAAAACAAAACTTGCATTACTTTGGCAACTCCTTAGAAATTGGATGCGTCTTCCGACTTTCTGAACAAGCCCCGGGCTTGATAGCGGGCAGACAGAGCGTGAGTGACAATTTGTTTTTGAGTGTCCACGGCCACACCGACCAGAATGATCAAAGATGTGCTACCAAGACCTTGCAGAGTGGTTACTTGAGTCCACTGTTCAGCATGGATGGGCAAAATGGCCACAATCCCTATGGCAGAAGCTCCGATAAAAACCAATTTACCAAGTGTAGTTTCTAGAAATTCAGAAGTCGGTCTGCCCGGTCTTATACCTTGAATTGCTCGACCCTGGCGTCTCAGGTTTTCAGCCATGTCTTTGGGCTGCAGAATAATGGAGGCGTAAAAATAAGCGAAAAACATTATCAAGAGGAAATAAATAACAGAGTGCTCCCAGCGGTAGTAAGAGAGCATGTTAATCATTTCGGTGGATATAAAGTTCCAGACATTTTTAGCCCAGTCTTCTTTCGCCATCGATTCTATACCTTTGCCTAAGAAGGGCACTCCCACCATCAACTCATAGATGAGTGTGGCGGGGTCTTTGCTCTTGCCTTGAGAAACAAACTGCATGACTGTTGTTGGGAACATCAAAAGAGAACTGGCAAAAATAATGGCCATAACCCCTGATGGGTTGATGGGCAGGTACAAATAATCGTCCGGTGCAGCCACAAAAACCTGCCGCCCCACATTTCGCCTGGCGCCCAGCACCATGATTTTGCGCACACCTTGCTGCAAACAAACAATGAGCGCAGCCATTGCAAGGAAAAAGGCGATGAGCACAGTCACACCCCAGATAGGGGACTGTCCGGTCTGAACGGCGTCATAAGTGTTGTGAACCATGACAGGAAGCCTGGCCACAATACCCAAAAAGATCAAAAGGGATGCACCGTTTCCGACACCACGCTCGGTGATGAGTTCTCCCAGCCACATGATAAACAGAGCCGATGCGGTCATAATCATGGCGGAGGTGACTATGAACCAGAATCCCGGTGTGAGAACTACAGGCGGTGCCTGAATCTTCATCAACAGGTTGGCCAGCATCACAGACTGCAATATGGAAATAGCCACGGTGGAAATGCGGGTGATTTGCTGCAATTTCTTGCGTCCCTGCTCGCCTTGATTTTTTTGTAAATCTTCAAGCTGGGGAAAGACTTGTGTCATCAACTGCAAAATGATGGACGATGTAATGTAGGGACCTATACCCAGAGAAAAGATGGAGAGCTTGTTCAAGGCGCCGCCTGTGAACAAGTCGACCATGCCAAGCAAACTTTGAGCATATTCAGGGTGCTTCAAAAAGGCGCTTGAATCCACACCCGGCAAAGGAATATGGACGCCGGCTCTGTAGAGCAGAATGATACCAAGGGTGAAGAATATTCTTTCTTTCAGACCTGCTGCTGAAAGCATCTTGAAAGGTCTTCCGGTCCGCCGATTTTACCTGGCTTACGCCTTGGTGAATTCACTTTGAATTTGTCCCCCGTTTATTAAAAATAAGAAAATACCTCTAGGCAAGGATTATGTCTAGAGGCATTAAATCAGGATTGAGAGCCCAAGCCGTCTTATTGACCACCCAGAGGGATGCGTCCACGTTTTTGGGGTTCCGGATGAATAACTTCATAAGAACCGCCTGCTTGTTGAATCTTGTCAATAGCACCTTGAGTGAAGTGGTGAGCATGCACTTTCAAAGCTACTTTCAACTCGCCGTTGCCAAGAATTCTCAAGCTCTCGGTAGCACCTGAGTGCAGTCCGAACTCGGCCAGATTTTCCGGATTCAATTCAGTGTTTGCCGGCAATTTGTTGAGCGAGCCCACATTGATGGCCACCCACTGGCGACGCGGCACCCAACCAAAATTATGAATTTTGGGAAGGCGTCTGAACAGTGGTGTTTGACCGCCTTCAAAACCGAAACGTTTGGTTTGACCGGATCTTTGTCCCTGACCGTTGTGGCCTCGGGTGGAAGTTTTTCCGTGTCCGGATCCGCGTCCGCGCCCGATTCTTTTTGTACTTCTGTTAGCGCCTTCTTGCGGTTTTAGCTCTGTGAGGTTCATTTCAACTCCTTGTGCCTTGCGCCGTTCTCATTTCCTATGGACCGACTCGGCTTGTGTTTTTATCAGGCTTTAGCCTTTTTGGTTTCCTTTTTTTCCACTTTCTTATCGGATTCTTTGGCTTCACATACTTCCACCAGGTGCGCAACTTTGTCGAGCATCCCGTTGATGGTGGGCGATGAGTGATGCACAACTGAACTGCCGAACTTACGCAGACCAAGAGCTTTTACAATCTTTTTCTGTGTTTCGGTTCTGCCGATCATTCCTTTTTTCAAAGTGATTTTAATTGCTTTAGTAGTCATTTAAATAAGCTCCTAGTTAAGCATTTGCTTTACGGTGATGCCTCTCAAACTGGCAGCCCGTTCGAATGTACGCAATTCTTTCAAACCGTTGACTGTGGCGCGGGCCACATTCAAGGGTGAACGTGAGCCGAGTGATTTGGACATTATGTCTCCCACTCCAGCCAGTTCAAGCACTGCACGCGCGGCACCACCGGCGATGACGCCAGTACCTTTTGCGGCAGGTTTGAGCAAAATACGGCTGGAGCCTTGTTTGCCCACAATCTGATGAGGGATGCTTGTGTTAATCAAGGGAACGGTGATTAATGATTTGCGGGCATCCGATACACCTTTTTGAATGGCGACGATGACTTCGGCTGCTTTGCCGATGCCGATGCCGACCTGACCCTTACCGTTGCCTACGGCTACCACGGCTCTGAAACTCAGCTTCTTACCACCTTTAACCACTTTGGTGACACGGCGGACTTGAATGATTTTTTCTTCCCATTCGGACTGCTCGCGTTCGCGCCGCGTGTCGTCCTGTCCACGACGATTAGAGTCACGCGAGGATTGACGGCGTCCTTTTTTAACTCCATCACCTAACCCTGAGGCGTCTTCGCCAGCTGGTACGTGGTGCTTTTGCTCTTTTTCCATGAGTTCCTCTTTTCCTCTATTTATAGACTGAGACCGGCGGTGCGAGCACCTTCGGCAACTGCGGCAATACGTCCGTGATAAATGTATCCGCCGCGATCAAATACGACGGCACTTATGCCCTTCTCTTTGGCTCTTTTGGCTATGAGCTCACCGACTTGTTTGGCGGCATCTTTATCCCAAGATTTTCCACCTTTGAAGTCACCGTCCAGGGTGCTTGCGCAAGCGAGTGTTTTGGATGTGGTGTCATCCACTACCTGGGCATAAATATGTTTGTTGGAACGAAAGACACAAAGCCTGGGACGCTCGGTGGATCCGTAGATACGGCGTCTGATGCGGTGGTGCCTCTTTACTCTTGTTTCTTTTCTATCTGGCTTTGTAATCATTTCTCTTATCTCTTACTT
>CAZEQP010000468.1:0-3712 GCA_964514345.1 uncultured Candidatus Obscuribacterales bacterium | reverse complement strand
ACCTCATGCACATAATGGTCGCTGTTTTTCCCATAACCGGAAAATATTGCTACTGGACTGAAACTCCGCCTTACGGATTGAAAGACACTCGTCTCCAGGCACAAATAACCAAACAAATAGAAGCCGCAAGTAAAGGCACAAGCAACGAATTCGGTTTGTTCCGCACTTATTTTGCTTCACTGTTTCAGATGAATTTATTGACTGACCAATTCAAAAAACAAGCTCCTTCAATCAACTGTCCGGTGCTTATAATGCACAGCCTGGAAGATACGCTGGCAAGCATGCGCAATGCCACTGAGGCTTATAGATTGCTTGGATCAAAAGACAAACGATTGATTGCTTTCACCGGCTGCGACCATGTGATGATTCTGGATTTGCAAAGACACTACGTATTAAAAAGAATCAGTGAGTTTTTGCACCGCATAACAGATCAAGAAATCATCCCGCCCAGAAAAGAAAATCCGGTCTGGTCCTTTGAACTTTGTGACCGATTGTCTGAAGAAGCAACTGCATTTTACAACCAGTTTATTCAGCAAAACCCGGATTATATTTCCGCTCAGAAAAAATTGATTGACTCACAAACAGTTGAATCGCAAGGCTCGCATCTTGAGATAAAAACAAACAGCACAATTGAAGCGGTCATTCCACTCTTTGCAGTCAAAGGCAGAACACTAACCGTCGGCTACCCGCAAAAATTGTGGAATGAGAATTTCGATTCCAATATTGACAAATATTCGGTCAAACGTTTGCTTTCAAGCTTCTTAAAAGACATAGCCGGCTCAATCAAAGCTACCAGACTTTGTTTTATCAATACAGCTTCAAGCCAGGCTGAACCAAAAAATTTGGTGGCGGAAAAAAATTGATGATGCTATTACAAGAAAAATTGCTCAACGCTCTTGAACCGGCATCCCTGGCAGAATCATTTCATAAACACCCACCTGAAGGATTTCGCTCGGTGCAAATCGAATGTGAAAACAAGCAATTAAGCGCGTTTTATACCCGCTTTAATCTGCTCACAACACTTGATGAAGACCAGATGTGGATAGCCGACCGCCTCAAAAATTTTCACCTTTCCGGTCTCACTTGTTTGAATACATTGTTTTCTGGCACAACAGTAACTGAATACACTGTATTGCCTGAGCATAAAAACTCGACCGGTTTGATAAACAGTCTTGTGCAAGAAGCAAACAAACTCAAAGCACAATTGCTTATCATAAAAGATTTGCCGCTTGATTCTCCTCTTTTGTCTGAAAAAGAAAATCAAGCTTCTGCCAGAATACTTGATACCTGTTCAAATGACAGCCGCTTCATCACTCTTGAGGGCCAGGCATTAGCTTATGTAAAAATTGATTTTTCATCAATAGATGAATATCTTGCCCGTCAAAGCAAATTGCGCCGCAAAGACCTGCGCAAAAAATTGAAAGCCCAGGAGCGGCTTGACATCAAAGAAGAGCATACGGGGTCCTATTTCAATAACACAAATTTGCTTGAACACATGTATTCTCTTTATATGAATGTCTTTGAGCAGAGCAAATATCATTTCGACAAACTCGATTTCAATTTTTTCAAAAACATTCTGACAGACGAAAAAAACGACGGGGTGGTATTTCTCTATCATCAAAACAATGAATTAATAGGCTACAACATTTGTTTTGTGCACCAGGGCAATCTGGTTGATAAATATGTCGGCTTTGCCTATCCGCAGGCGCGTGAAGCTAATTTGTATTTTGTTTCCTGGTTCGTCAATCTTTCATATGCCATCAGAAATAATCTCAAGTTTTATATCGCCGGCTGGACAGATCCCGAAGTGAAAGCTTATCTTGGTGCTTCTTTCACTTTGACAAAACATGCAGTATATATTCGAAACACCATTTTGAGAAATTTGCTCACACCTTTTAAAAAGTTTTTTGAAAACGACGGTAACTGGCAAAAATCTAGGAGTTGAGACTTGTCTTCCGCCGCAACTTTGATGTGGTTCTTAACTCTGTTGTTCGACACATTCGGGCAGTTGTCTTTAAAAGCGGCCGCTGGTGCTGACGGACACGGTCTTGATCACTGGAAAGCGATGATCAAAGATAAGTGGATCTATTTTGGAGTGGGCGCTTATATCATTGAATTTTTTGTCTGGCTCGCTTTTCTTTCTATGGTGCCCTTATCACAGGGTGTGCTTGTGGGCAGTGTAAATATTTTGACTGTCATTATAGGCGGTCGCATATTTTTCAATGAAGTACTCACACCCAAAAGAATTGTGGCATCAATTATGGTGGCGGTCGGTGTTGCCTTAGTGGGATGGGCCGGCTGAGATGAGACCATTTTTTATTATCGGTTTTGCCCTGCTGGTGATTTTTGATACAGTCGCTCAATTAGGATTTAAATTTGCCGGCGAAGCAACAGCCCCTGCCACTTTTACACTGCAATGGGTGTGGAGCGTCATTTGTGAAAAGTGGTCTTATTTGTCTGTAGCCGGATATATCGGTGCTTTCATCACCTGGATGACTTTGCTCAAAACTGCTCCTATCGGTCCGGCTTTTGCCGCGTCTCATCTTGAAGTGGTGACTGTGCTTTTAGTGTGTGTCATGTGGTTGGGAGAAAAACTTTCACTGATTCAAATTGTGGGAAGCCTGCTCATAATCGGCGGCATTATTTTATTTGCCGTAGCAGAGGCTGAAATAGATGAGCCTGGATCAACCAGCGGCGAAGCCGAATCAGCTAAACATTTGCCTCCGCATATCGGTCCGTTATCATGAGCATGATGCAAGAAATTCCGCCTACTGCCGGAATGATTCTTCTGGATCAAGATTTTTATTGCAATGATACCGATTTTGAAAAAAATCTGGCTTTGTTTCTATGCTCAGACAAGATCCAGGTCAGACTATTATCGTCAGGCACCGCCGCTTGCATAATCGCTTTACTGGCACTGAAGAGTCTCAAGCCAGATCGAGACGAAGTCATATTGCCTGCTTTCACCTGCCCGCTTGTAGCCATAGCTTGCGCGCAAGCAGGTTTAAAAATAAAACTTTGTGATTTAGTCCCAGATTCATTTGAAATGGACTCGGATTATCTAAAAAATATATTGAGCGAGAAAACACTATGTGTGGTGCCTACGCATTTAGGCGGTCTGCCTCATCGTATGGATGAAGTGATTGAACTATCACACAAACATGGCGCTTATGTTCTTGAAGATGCAGCCCAGGCTCTTGGCGCAAAAATAAATGACAAGCCTGTGGGTCTGCACGGAGACATCGGCTTTTACAGTCTTACCGCAGGAAAGGGTCTCACTATTTATGAAGGCGGATTTCTTGCCACAACCAATCTTGAAATTGCAAAAGAAATTGATACCACCATTGAAAAAAATGAAATATACAATCCACTTATCGAATTGAAAAAGTCAGTTTCATTATTCGGATACAAACTTTTCTATAATCCATTTGGACTGAGTCTGGTTTATGGCGCACCACTTAGAAAGAAATTGGAGCAGGGTGATATAATCGGTGCTCTTGACGAATATTTTTCACTTAAAATTCCAATAGTCAAAGTGAGCGACTTTCGAAAATCAGTGGGCAATGCCGCTCTATCTCGTCTGGAAACTTTCGTTTGTGATAATCAAACTCGAGCAAAAAAACGCATTGATGCGCTTGGATCGATCCCTTTTTTAAAAGTAGTGGGTTCAGACGTGAGGGCTTCAGGCGTGTTTCCGTACGTCCGACTCCTC
>CAZEQP010000467.1:0-3732 GCA_964514345.1 uncultured Candidatus Obscuribacterales bacterium | reverse complement strand
GATAAATCGATCATCATTTTTGAGCAAATTGTAAAACTCAATTGCGGCTTTATGCGACTTTGTCAGATCGCAGGCAAAATCTCCGTTTTCACTCATGGGCAAAAGCTTTTGTGTAGCCCAGAGTGCCACTGCCGATGATCCCGGTCTTGAACATTCAAGACTGATTTCGCCAAGATGCATCTGATCCGAACTGAAATACGTGTATGGAGAATCGTGCTTATAAAATTTGCCCACTGACGGATCTTTGAATAATACACATCCGCATCCATAGGGCTGAAGACCGTGTTTATGCGGATCTATTACAATCGAGTCGGCCGCGCCAAGCAAATCGAAAACACTGCGCGTGTCAAATTTCAATTCTTTCACTAATTTGAAATAGCCACCATATGCAGCATCTATATGAATTCTGAATTTGTACTTTTTTTGCAATTCAAGAATTTGCACCAGGGGATCAACCGATCCTGTGGCGGTAGTACCGGTGGTGACAACAACCGTTCCGACACTCTTGCTTGAAAGCAGCGATTCAAGCACTTTTATATCCATGCGAGCCTTGCTGTCCACTTCAATACTTTGAAAAGGAATTTTCAATACTTCAGTGAGGCGGCTATGAGTATAGTGTGCTTGTGACGACGCCACTACTAACTTTCCCGGATGAATCTGGTCGGCAATCCAGAGCGCTTCCAAATTTGCCATAGTGCCACCGCTTGTCAGATGACCCAGATGTTCTTTGTATCCAAGCATCAAAGCGATATTAGCCACCGCGGATTTTTCCATGGCCGAGCTTGCCCTGCCGCCGTCAAGTGCGTGATTATTGGGATTGATGAACAATGAAAGCATGTAAGCGAGCCTGGCAACAGCATGGGGAGGCTTGATCATCTGTCCGACATAAAGGGGGTGTGGATAGGGAAAATTGTCCTTCATCCGCTCGGCTACTTCGTTTAACACAGACTTTATTGCAGCAGAATCAGTCTGTGACTGAAAAGCGGGAAGTTTGTCGAACGACGTCTCCAATATTGCCAGAGACTCTTCTAAAAGAGAAAGAGTTTCCTGGTCTAACACTGCAGTTTTTGAATCTGACAATTTCATCTGGTCTACCTTAAATCTGATCTGTTAAAGATTAAATCAACTGATTTCTACGTAATTCTCGTATAGCGAAATTAGAACATTAAATCTAAGCTGTAAGCTTCAAAACCCCGCTATATTCTAGTTCTTTTTACCCCCCATGTCTGAAACTCAAATCAACGACAGCTTCAGAACAGGCGCCTCAGAACCAGGTGCCAACCTCCAGATTTCCTGGCTGGATCTTGAGCCTTTGCCCGGCAACACCGGGACTATAGACCAACATCAGCAACATGTGCAAGTTGCCGATACCAGAGGCAGTTTTCGCTCCATGGCAAACACAGTTTGGGACGCTCATTTTCCCTCGGCCGTGAACCGGCTGAATGAAAGACTGGGGGCAAACCATGCCCAGAGTGACTCTTTCAGAGGCTGGCTGGGCGAAACTGGAAGATTTTTCCAGAGAGATGCCAATTTGAATGCTTTCCAGAAAATAATGGGAATGGAAGGCGCTGAAGATTTAGCCCAGCTCAGAGCTAACCTAATCGCCAGAGGATATGTTCCGGTTATTGCCCCGGCACAACCAGCTTCAGGTGATGTGGGACTCTGGTACAACCCTGCCAATCCTGTCAGGTCGCTTGCCGGGTTTATCTCTGCCGATGGAAGAACAATGGTATCACCGTCTCGAACCATGACAGGAGCGCACGACATTGACGACAGCACACTGGATTCGCTCAGACGATCCGGACGCCTTGAAATATTCAGAAGACGATAAGAATAAATTTGATACCACACAATCTTTTCTCCTTCAGGCAGCCAATTTCATTTTGTCGGCTTCCAGACCTTCCCAGAATATTTGCACCGCATCCAGTATCGCTTGCGCCCCTTTCAAAAAGGACTCCTGACAAAATCCATCTCGATTGAAAATCATGGAAAGCTCATCATCGGTATGGGCGGCGTGCTGGTCTTCGATTTGATCATGCCAGACCCAGAATCCAAGAGGAAGCTCAGGAATACGGGTAGTTTTTATTTTTTTCAATCCGCAAATAAGTTCTTTCCAGAATCCGGCTGCGGCCCAGTGTTCGATGGCGTGGGATGCTCCTGCGGCCACTGACCAGTCGTCTGAGCCGTACCAGGTCATAAGAGCCTGACAGAACTCTCTGGTGGCTTGTGTGCCCTGCGAGGGCTTGCCTATTTGATTGAATGAAAGACCTATATGTGAGGCAAAATCAGCCAGCCATTCGAAGTGCCCGGCGTCGAATTTAAATTTGCCGCCGTTAACCGAACCATCTTTGGTGAAAATAACACCAAGTTCGTTCATCAAAATTTCTTTGCCGGCTCTGTAACTTTCTAGATCCAGCGAGTTGATGCACTTGCGTAATTGAGCTTCTATAAACAAATGACTGAATACAGAAAATTGCACTGTAAAATGCTTAAGCTCGTCGATATCAGCATTTCCCTGGCTGAATGAGGATGTGAAAGCGTTATGTTGCACAATCGGGTGACTTTCGACCAGTTGCTGGACTTTTTGTGAAAAGGCTTCCAGTGCCATGTTTTGCGTTTGCATTGTTTTTCTCCTTTATTGAAAATTGACGCACAAAAAAACCACCTCGGTCGGCGAGATGGCTTTTACAAGATATTTTCTATCTACTTATTGCAACGCCAGCTAACCGACCCTTTTGAGGCGGTAGTAATACTTTGCGCGGTAGGCGTTGTTGAATTGCATAGTCAGTCCAATCTAACAAAGTCAATTTGAGTGCACAAGCAATTGTGAAGTTTGTAATGCAATTTCTAATGTGACACAGGAGCGACATCAACTGAGCGAATCACTTGCAAATTGCCGATGTCTTGAATTGCTTTTCTATCGTAAATCAAGTCTTCATCAAGCAAGGCATTCACCGGATATTCGTTCGGCTCGAATGTAGCAACTTTATAAAGGTCGCTGCTTATTTTCTCGCCTGCTTTTATATTTCGAGCGGCAACAAACACTACTTGCTTTCTATCACCTAATTCATAGAAATCAGATGCGGAAATAAATTTGCCTTTTTCTATTGAATATTTAGTTGTGTGCCCCGCCAGAAGCCTTAAGTCTGAGTAAAAATTGTTGTTTTCTTCTTTTCCCAGAGGCGCAAACTCTACATCCTTTTCTCTCACGAGCTCATCAGCTTTTATATCGCGCTTGGCTCTAAAAACCTTATCGCCTGCAGCGAATACTTTTGTACTTGGGTCATGCGAACAAATCCCCAGCGATCCTTTACCTTTTGATTTGTCCAATTTCTTCAACCAGATTTTGTCCAGATCTCCTTCATTCCATCCCACCAGATCAAATGCAGAAACGATTTGACCAGCCTCTATTCCGTATTTGACTTGTTTGCCGATTGCATACTCTTTGCAAAGCAGATTTTCTCGACCAATGCTTTCGGGATCAATTTCCTTTTCATAAACATCAGAATATGAAATCGGGTCGCCTTCTTTGATATCTCGATCGCTTATAACAACCTGGCAAATCTGATTTAATCCGGTCTTCTGCCGCCAGATCTCATCTTTCTGCTTGCCTTCCACATAGCCCCAAACCATCCAGGCTATGAAGGAGCCAACAATAACAACCGGGGTGAGAAATAAAGCCAGGATTACGAGATTTCGCTTTTGTTCCATAAAATATCCCAGAAAAATGAA
>CAZEQP010000466.1:0-3734 GCA_964514345.1 uncultured Candidatus Obscuribacterales bacterium | reverse complement strand
TGGCTTTAGGCGGTCTCTGGCACGGTGCAGCCATGCACTTCTTGCTCTGGGGCGTTTATCAGGGTCTGGTGCTCATCCTGCACCGCCTGTGGCAGCGCGCCACAGAAAAACTGGGTATGACCAAATCCGTTTTGGAAAACAAGTTTTATCATGCCGCCTCTGTCGTATTCACATTCCATGTAGTGTGCATCGGCTGGGTGTTTTTCAGAGCAGAAACTTCAGCTTCTGCATTTCAAATAATCGGCAAGCTTTTTATGGCTCCGCAAGAAATGCTCAATTTCAGCCTCGCTCAGCTTGAGATTCTCAAAATACGCGATCCGATCATATTCCCGGCGCTTGTTTTACTGCTTCCGATCCTGATGATTTCACATGTTGTGGTGAACTGGATGAACGACAAAAAGTTCTATCAGAAACCGGCATGGCCTGTGCAAGTCGGTGTGATGGTGGTGCTTATGTGTCTTTTGACCATATTCAGCCCCGACTCATCGCCTCGTTTCATCTACTTCCAGTTCTAATCTGTAAGACAACGGGGTAGGTCATGGTAACGGGTCCAGATAAGGAAAGTCTGAGACAAGAGACTCAAATACAGGTTCCCAGAGTACATCCGGAAGCCTATGAAATTCTCATGCCAATGCGTCCAAAATCGCTTTTCGCGATTGCCCTGGCCATGTTTGTGGCACTGAACGCCGCCATGATTTTCATCAATCCGATACAGTTCAACCGGAAGTTCTTTCCCTATCAAGGATGGCTCTGGTGGATGGTAAACGACATAAAACCGCAGAGCACCATATATGATGTGGCCCTCCTGGGCTCATCTGTGATGGTGGCAGCCGTCACCACGGCCGATGCCACAAGCTCGGGCAAACCGCTTGATATTATTTTGCACCACAAGTCTGAATATCTGGATAAGCAGCTTGCTAAAAACGGCATACCCAACACTAAAACCATGAATTTAAGTGGTCCGGGTCAAATGCCTTCGGATGCTCTTTTGATTTTCATGACTCTGTCGGATCATTTAAAAGAAAACTCGACTGTTGTTTACGGTCTTGCTCCGCGTGACTTTTTTGACAGTTCATTCCAGAGCGCCTCAGATACCGAGTCATACAAATATTTGCGCCGCATGATCGAATTGCACCCTAAAGTGAATGCCCACTTTCATCAATATTTCTGGGATAAAGTGAACGCGCTTCTGGAACGCGGTGTTTATCTGTACGATAGATCCGCCGAGATCCAGACCAAATGGCTTAATAACGTACACAATGCGCTTGGCTCTATGATGCCTGAGTTCTGGAAAAAGACTACATTTACTTTCTGGGACAGAAAAGCGCTTCTGCCAGCGTACAAAGCTGCCGAGTTTCATCCTGGCGCTTCTATGGCTGAGCCTGAAGATCTGAGCAAGCCGCCTGTATTCATTGATAATACATTTGAATATTTCTTGCGTTACAGAAGACCCAAGCCGGCAGTATTTGATGCCCAGCTTTATTTCCTCAAGCAGTTATCTTTAAAGTGCAAAGAGAAAAAAGCCAATCTGATTATCGTAAATATGCCGATTACAGAAACAAATAAAGCTCAATTGCCCAGGCACCATTATCAAAACTATATGACTGCACTGAAAGATTTCTCAAATACTTTTGGAGTCAAATTTGTCGATTTGAACGACTCTAAACAGTTCCCCAAATCAGACTTCCGCGACGGTGTGCACATGAATGCCCGCGGCGGAATGAAATTTATTGAGCGTATCGCTCCCGAAATTGCAGGTGCACAAAAATGAGCGAGAAAATGAGCGCTAAAAAGAAGACCTGGTATACAACAGTATTTTTCTCGACACTGCTTGGATTCACTGCAGTCAATTTGCTTTTGATCTCACTTGTGTTTCAGCCCAAACCTGAAATCACGGCTGAAACAATCACATCAAGCCCCAATGAAAAAAGACAGGAAGGCAACTGGATCTGGTGGGCAAGCAGAAATTATCTGGTCAAACATCCAGATGCTGAAATTGCCTTGATGGGCTCTTCTCAAATGAACTCAGCCAGTCTTGCCATAGAATCAGATTCACAAAAAACGGATGTGGATTGTGTCACAGACAAAAACAGCCGCTTTCTTTCTCAGCTAATAAAAGAACGCACCGGTGTGGATGCACATACTTGTTTGTTTGCTCTTGGCGGAGCCATGATCTCCGACCAATATTTGATGGCCAAAGCTTTGTTCAATGAAAAGCACAAACCAAAAATAATTGTTCTGGGAGTCAATCCACGCGACTTCATAGATAACCTGATGCCTTCTTGCGCATCGACTGAGACTTTTCACTTCCTGTCGCCTTATGTAAAACTCAGTCAGTTTGCCGACTATAACTTCAACAGTTTGTTCACTAGAATGGACTGGACCATGAATGAAATGCTCCCGCTCAAACTGGTCAGAAATTCAGTGGCAACCGGAATCAAAAATATAGGCGACCGCACTCTGGATAAGTTTGGCTTCAAATTGGCCGATGTTGACGGCAAAAAACTGGTGGCTGAAGAAAGCAAATCTGAAGGCGACGGCGAAGAGACTAAAACAGGCGATGCCACCATACTTGACGCTATATACGGAAAGCTCACTGAAGTGCGTCCGGCTACACAAATAATAAGACCGGGCTCGCATTTTGCTTTCATGGACAATATGCGCGAATATAAAAAACGCTATAGAAGCCCGGATGTTTCTATGTATGTGTCGCAGAAAAAATATTTTGAAGAGTTCCTCAAATACTGCAAAGAGCAGGACATCAAAGTGCTTGTGCTGGGCATGCCCAACATGTGGCCCAACAGAGAACTGCTTCCAGAAACTTTCTGGGTTTCATTCAAAACTTATTTGAACACCACCTGCAAAAGATATGACGCGCAGTGGATAGACATGCTGGCTGACGACAAAACTTTTGTCACAAACGACTTTATCGATTGTGTACACATGAATCAATCAGGCGGCAAAAAGCTACTTACTGTCGCAGCCGATGCCATTGCCAAAGATAATCGCATGTCACGCGCACTTGGGGCACCAACTGCGGTGGCTGAAAAAAATACCGACAAGCCTGGAATTTAGACGGAAAAACGCTTCGAACATTCCTCTTTATCTATTCATCAGATTAACTGCGCCTTGACTCTAACCGGGACCATTCCAATCAGTCGATCTGGAAAATTGCACAAGGTATCCATAATTATTCCTTGGATGTTCGGTAGTTGGGCGTAAGCTTTTGGGGTAAAACACTGGCAAGTTCGTCGACTCATGCACTAGAAACTCTGCATGGTTCTCTTTTCAATAAAAATATTAATGTGAAAAGAGTCACGGTTATGTTTAATTCTTTAATTGCAGTGGCATGTGCCTCAAGACACACACCAGTTTCATTTGAAAATCATGAATAATTTGAAATTGCATCTCATATCTATTCTATGTCTCTTTGTCTTATTTCAAAATAATATTTGTTTGGCTAAGTCTGATGTGAAACGTGACAGTGACCCAAAAAAGACAGTCAAACCAGAACAGAGAAAAAAGAAAAGCATACTATTTTCAGCTAAAAAGAGCGGTGAAAAGTGCAAGAATCCATATATAAGTCCTAGAGGACTATTGCTTCCCATGTGGGACGGTTATCCTGAAGCAGAAAATTTCTCACCAGTTGAAATGAAGCTCAACATCAAAGAAGCCGTGTTAGAAGAGAAGAGAAGAGAAGAGAAGAGAAGAGAAGAGAAGAGAAGAGAAGAGAA
>CAZEQP010000465.1:0-3747 GCA_964514345.1 uncultured Candidatus Obscuribacterales bacterium | reverse complement strand
CTCAATGCCGATGGCGCTGGTCGCAAGGCGCTCTTTGTTATTTGCTAACAGAGATTGAGTCCAGGTGACCATGCCTCCGTCGGATACGGCAAAAGAATCGCCCTTGTTATTTTTCAATTTGATATGAAAACATGGACCACCGTGATAATAGCCCAACCCGGTCAGACGATGCAGGTTGAAATGAAATTTGACTTTAATATGTTTTGTCGACAGAACTGAACAAACAGATTGTTCAATCAGGTCAAGCTGCATTAAAAGGTGTTTCGGCAGGTTGTATTGTGCCAGTTCCTCTAGCGGTTTAGTGACATATTGCGGCCAGATGTCCGGATATTTTTCAAGAATTTTTGTCGCACTTTCTGAATTATTTGCACGCACTGTTTTTCTGATTTCATCTTGATCTATTTTGAAAAGCGAGCAAAGATGCGATATTACACGCGTATCTGAAATTTCCACTTCTATGTCATTGAATGAAAAACCGTGGGCGGAAAGATGATTTAAAAAAGAAAGATAAAAATGTATGTGTTCTGCAAGAGCGGCCGCTTCAAAAGCAAATGAGCCGAGATCCCTGCCGGCACTGACTAAACAAAATAATTTAAAATGAGAAGTGAATGCAGGATTTTTAGGCAAAGGAAATCTAACTACACGTTGGGTAGTGCAAAGTCTGGTTGTTTGGTTTTTGTCCTTTATGTTTTTTCGTCGACGGGCACATTCAAGAGCCAGACCGATTGTAGGGTCTGACGCACATTCAAAAGCTCTGATTGTGCTTAGAACATTTGATTGATCAAGACCGGTTAAAATTGATACTGCGCCAAGTGGACCAAGCGGAGACAATTCTACCGGATCGAAAGTGGAAGCTGTTTCATATGCAATGCCTTCTATCTTGTTGAATAAGCGGGCATCAAGGTTGCATACTCTAGTCACCGGGCTTAGATCTATAAGTTTTGCCGTTTCCATTCTTTCTATTTTTAATTTCAATACAGACAAAAGAAGCGAATGAAGATCCGAACCTGAAAGTTTGTCTGCAAGCAGCTGAGCCAGATTGTCTATGCCAAGCTCTTTTTCAATACGCTTTGCAATTTGTTCGCTCATTATTTGCGTGATTTGCCGGCGGTTTTTACTTGCGTGGATTTGAGCATACGCTTGGCAATTTTGCCCGAGCCTGTTTTTGGAAGTTCCGGTACAAATTCGACTATGCGCGGTGATTTGTAGCCGGCCAGGCGTTTTTTCACAAGAGCTGTAATGTCTTCTTCCTTAATTACAACACCTGGTTTTGCCACAATCACAGCTTTGACAATTTCTCCCCAGTAAGTGTCGGGAATGCCGATGACGGCACATTCCAGAACGCCTGGATGTTCGTAGATTATATATTCAACTTCTGTTGAATAAACATTTTCACCACCTGTGATAATCATGTCTTTTTTTCTGTCCACTACATTTATAAAGCCGTATTCGTCCACAACAGCCAGATCACCTGTGAATATCCATCCATTCTTTATGGTATTGGCCGTAGTTTCAGGATTTTTCCAGTAACCGCGGGTGATATTAGGACCGCTAGCTATCACTTCACCGACTTCTTTGCCGTTGCGCGCCACTTCAGTGAGATCGTCACGCACCACTTTTACCAGAGCTCCGATAAAGGGCCTGCCGGTGCTCGATTTAACCGCCAGCAATTTTTCTTGCGGCCAGTCCTTTTGACTTTCAAGCGGAATAGATACTGTCAGAAACGGGCTTGTTTCGGTCATTCCATAAAATTGCACATAATCGCATCCGAAAAGTTCCATTGTCTGGCGCACCAATTCCGGTGCCACGGGAGAGCCGGCAGTCATGATGGTGCGTAAATTAGTGTAGTGATAATTCTTCAGCTCCGGGCATTTCAAAAGAGATGCCAGCATGGTTGGAACAAGAGCGGTCATTGTAATTTGTTCTTTGGCCAGTGTGGCCAGGACTTGCTTGTCTTTGAAATATGGCAGAAACACATGTCTTCCGCCCACCCAGGTGATGGCGAAAACGGCCCAGGCGTCTACCAGATGAAACATTGGTGCCACATGCAACCAGGTGTCGTTGTCGGTCAATTTAAGCTCTGCAACGGCTCCCAGAGCGTTGTGCGAAACATTTCCGTGCGTCAGCATCACACCTTTGGCTTCACCGGTGGTGCCGCTTGTATAATAAAGCTGAGCCAGGTCGTGCGGGGCCATGAAAGGCGCTTCCACATCCATACCCATATGCTGAATAACGAAAGGCTCGTATTTAGTGCTGGGCAAAAGAGCCAGAGTCGGGGCAGTGGGTCTGCCCAGCCAGACAGTGTGTTGAGGTTTGAATCCTAGATCGACCAGTTCAGTCACTGTGCTGGCAAAGTCAGAATGGGCAAAAAGAACGCTTGTGTTTGAATGCCTTGTGATGTCGAGAATTTCTTTGGCAGAAAGGCGAAAATTGAGCGGGTTCAAAATGGCACCCAGCATTGAACAGGCAAAATACAGGGTCAAATACTCGTGACAATTGGGAGAAAGGCAGGCCACCACATCGCCCCTGGTTATGCCCAGGTCGCGCAAACCGGCTGCCAGTGCCTGGACAAGCTCGTATAAGTCTCGATAAGTTATGACCTTTTTGCCGTCCACGATGGCTATATGGTCACAATACAGTTGAGCGGCGCGCTCCAGGCAGAGGTTTAGATTCATAACTTCCTTAAGATGGCCTTACGGTGGCAAGAACTTATAAATAATACTGCTATCCTATGGCGAATTAGATAAGCCGCCTCATAAGCACCCTCTAATGAAGCGCTTTCGGCGTCGATTGACAGATGTCATCAGTTACAGGATTCAACAGACTATTTGGAGTTACTTAAATAATGAGCCAAGTTATGGACAAGACTTACAACGGAATCAAAGTTCCACAAGGCGAAAAGATTACTTTTAAAGACGGCAAACCCGTCACCCCCGCAAAACCAATCATCCCCTTCATTGAAGGCGATGGTACAGGCCGCGATATTTGGAAAGCTTCCAAAGTCGTTTTTGATGCTGCTGTCAAAAAAGCTTATAAAGGTGAAAGAGAAGTAGCCTGGTTTGAAGTGTTGGCTGGAGAAAAAGCCAATGATCAAACCAAAAACTGGCTTCCCGAAGACACTCTTGCTGCCCTTAAAGAGTTCGGTGTAGGTATCAAAGGACCTCTCACCACTCCTGTCGGTGGCGGAATCAGAAGCTTGAATGTCAGCCTGCGTCAAATATTCGACCTCTACTGCTGTGTTCGTCCAGTTCGTTGGTTCTCAGGAGTCCCCTCGCCTGTAACCAGTCCTGAAAAGCTTGATGTAGTCATTTTCCGTGAGAACACAGAAGACGTATACTCTGGAATTGAGTATGAAGCCGGCACTCCTGAAGCCAAGAAAATTATTGATGCAGTAAAAAGTATCGATTCCAAAAAAGAAATACGTCCCGATTCTGGCATCGGTATCAAACCCATTTCCAAAACCGGTTCGCAGCGTCTGGTTCGTCGCGCTATCGAATACGCCATCGAGCACAAAAAGCCTTCAGTCACTCTTGTGCACAAAGGCAATATCATGAAATACACCGAAGGCGGTTTCCGTGACTGGGGCTATGCGCTGGCGCAGCAGGAATTCGGCGCCGAACTGATCGATGGCGGCCCATGGTGCAAGATCAAAAACCCGCGCACCGGGCGCGACCTGCTGATCAAGGATTCGATTGCCGACGCCTTTTTGCAACAGATCCTGCTGCGTCCGGCCGAGTACAGCGTGAT
>CAZEQP010000464.1:0-3749 GCA_964514345.1 uncultured Candidatus Obscuribacterales bacterium | reverse complement strand
GTCTTCAATTGCCATCGAATACTTGTTTTCTTCTGCATAACCATAAGCCCTCATGGCATAACATCCGGCAAGAGCTTTTTTAGTTGACTCATCCTGAGTCATTGAAGAATAAGTTTTTATCGATTCAGAATAAATTCGGATCGTGTCGTTCGCCCATGCCGGAAAAACCGACAATCCGCAAATGAAAATAAAGAGAGCCAGTCTGACAGAGTTCCTCATCACTCGATCTCCATACTCAAAATGAAAACAAAAGCGCCCTAACTTATTGTTTGACTGTTTGTGCCCGTTTTAAACTGGTCAGAACATTAACCATTTCAATGGCGCTGACAGCTGCATCGCAGCCTTTGTTTCCGGCTTTGGTGCCGGCACGTTCGATGGCTTGTTCGATAGAATCTACAGTCAGAACACCATAAATGGTGGGCACGCCTGTTTCTATGCTGTTACTGGCGATACCTGAGGCGTTTTGAGCCGAAACATAATCAAAATGTGGAGTGGCTCCGCGGATTACTGCGCCAAGACAAATGACTGCGTCATATTTATTGGTTTCGGCGGCAGCTTTTGCCACCAGAGGAATTTCGAATGCACCGGGGCACCAGATGACATCTATATTTTTGCAATCGGCGCCGTGACGTTTAAGAGAATCGATGCATCCATCCAGAAGTTTGGTGGTTATGAAATCGTTGAATCGGCTGATCACGACGGCAAATTTGAGACCTGTACCAATCAAGCTTCCTTCGATGACGTTTGGTTTGTCTTGCGTCATTTTATTCTTCTCCTTCCAGTTGAATTCCGTCGAGCCAGTGACCCATTTTTTCTTTTTTGGTCAAAAGATAACCAAGATTATGACTGTTGCAGGCAGGGGGAAGACCCACGCGGTCTGTCACTTCCAGACCGTAACCTTCCAGTCCCACTATTTTGCGCGGATTATTCGTGATGATGCGCACTGAAGTCAGACCCAGGTCACAAAGTATTTGAGCGCCTACGCCGTAGTCGCGCAGGTCGGGTTTGAAGCCTAGCGATTCGTTGGCTTCCACTGTATCCTGTCCCTGTTCTTGAAGAGCGTAGGCTTTCAATTTATTGATCAGACCTATGCCGCGACCTTCCTGACGCAAATAAACTAAAACGCCCGATTCTTCTTTTTGAATGAGAGCAAGAGCGCCTTCCAGTTGTGGTCCGCAGTCGCAGCGCAAGCTGGCGAAAACATCTCCGGTCAGACATTCTGAATGGACACGAATCAAAACGTCAGTTTTGTTTTCGATGTCTCCTTTGACAAGAGCCAGATGGCAACTGTCATCCAGTGTGTTGCGATACGCATATAAGTTGAACTCGCCGAAAGCCGATGGCAGGCGCACAGCAGCTTCGCGTTTGACAAAACGTTCTTGTTTCAATCTGTAAGCGATGAGCTGGGCGATATTGATGAATTTGAGATTGTTGCGGCGGGCGAATTCTCGCAGTTGTGGAACTCGAGCCATAGTGCCGTCTTCGTTCAAGATTTCGCAAATGACACCGGCTGGTGTCAGTCCTGCCATACGGGCAAGATCAACAGCCGCTTCAGTGTGACCGGCTCGACGCAGCACTCCGCCGTCACGGGCGACAAGTGGTGAAATGTGTCCGGGGCGACGCAAGTCTTGCGGCTTGGCATTTTCATCCACTGCCACGCGAATTGTGGTGGCGCGGTCATACGCACTGATACCGGTGGTGACACCAAACTTTTTGTCTGCGTCCACTGTTATTGTGAAAGCTGTTTGCTGAGCCTCAGTATTGTTTTCGACCATCAAAGGCAAATCGAGAGCGCGCGCTTTCTCTTGCGTAAGGGCAAGACAGACCCAGCCGCGGGCTTCAGTAACCATAAAATTGAGCATGGCGGGGGTGACAAGTTCGGCTGCGCAAATAAGGTCGCCTTCGTTTTCGCGGTCTTCGTCGTCGGATACGACTACAAATTTGCCCTGAGCAATGTCTATAAGGGCGTCTTCTACAGAATCAAAGATATCCGATTCGGTTTCTGTTGTGACCGGCGACGGCGCCTTTTCCATAGATTTAAGACTCCTTAGGGATCCCTTCATATATATCTTTAGAATTTAACCCTGAATTTCAAGAAACAGAAAGGTTTTGTCTAACTTTATTAAGGTTTTCAAGATAACCTTCTGCTAACAATCGGACCAGATATTTTGCCATTATGTCGACTTCGATATTGCAAATGTCGCCGGGGCTCAACTGCCCCATTGTGGTCACGGCAAGAGTGTGAGGGATGAGACAGACCGAAAAGGCGAATCTGTCATTGTTTTGCGGGGGAAAGTCGACTATGGTGAGCGAAACTCCGTTCACTGTCACAGAGCCTTTTTCTATAAAATAGAGCGCCCATTTTTTGTCCAGGCTGAATGAAAGAAAACGCGAAAAGCCGTCCTCTCTTATCGTTTCAAGCTTTGCGGTGGTGTCGACATGCCCGCTCACGATATGTCCGCCCAGGCGGTCTGAAACTGTCAGTGCTTTTTCCAGATTTACCTTTACTCCTGATTTTAGAGCACCCAGATTAGTGCAGCTCAAAGTTTGATGTGAAGCTTCCACATCGAAAGTGGAGGCTTTTTCGTCCCAGGAAATAACAGTCAAACAAGTCCCGTTGACTGCGATAGATTCGCCCATGACGATGTCTTTGAACACTTCTTTTGCAAAGATGGAAAAACGGCTTCCGTCAGCCGACGCCGTGACAGAATGAATTGACCCGATTTCTTCAACTATGCCTGAGAACATAAAAGACCTAATATTAGGGGTTTATAAGAATTTATGGGCCGCCTCCCGGGGCGGCGGGCAATTCTTCGAACCCAGCTATTATAGGCTGTTGGGTGGCTTTTGAAATACCTATCAAGTAACGAAAACAAAAATCTTGCTCGGCAGGACCCGATTCATCGGATGAATGCACTGCAATTTTGCCGGCCACAATGCAGGGAATCATGCCCTGAGGCGTGGGATCTGACAGCTGCACCCGGTCAAAACGAATGGCGCAGACCTGTCTGGATCTTTTCAATTGTATTGCCATCGCCCCCAGCTCAGCGCCCTGAGCAAGCAGTCCTTTTTGTTTGAGAAAAGTTTTTACTTGAGGTGCCAGCTCCTGATCCAGCGCTTGAGTGGATTCCAGAAAAGTCAAATAAGTGGTATCAAGCAAGTGAGAAGTCACCTGTCTGGCGAAAATGACGAAGCTCTGCTGCATTTGTTGCGGCAATTTGTCTGTTTTAGGTCTTGAAACGAACTGGAAAAAATTCAATAACAGGCTGGCGGCAAGAGCTATGTGCACACCGTTGTGCTGCAAGAATTGCTTAGGAGTAATTTTAGTGAGGCGCCAGTACATAATTTTTTATTTCAATTCAACTTTACCCAGGATCCATTTATTTTGCTGTTTGTAAAAGGACAAATGAGCCAGAAAATCACCCGATGTGGTGTTGCCGTCGGTGGCAATATGCTGTTTGCCGGATACTTCGACAATGGCGTCGTTGGCGGAGCGCTGAATTACGCGGGTGTGCACTGAGTCGACTTGCGATTGAGCTTTCAAGTCTGGCCATTCCCAGGAAAAAATACTGCGTGCAAGATAATTTGCCTCTTCGCAAACCGCCATATCGCTCACTAATTTCAGTCCACCCCAGGTTACGACCAGAAGGGCGCAGAAAGTGACGAACCATTTGTTGAAAGTAAATGCCTTTTCCATTTATTGATCGTGAGCCAGACCCAGGAAATAAACAGCTTGACGGCAGGCGTCG
>CAZEQP010000463.1:0-3769 GCA_964514345.1 uncultured Candidatus Obscuribacterales bacterium | reverse complement strand
CCCGCATATGCGTTAGTTGCTCGAAGGTATGGCGGTGCACCATGCCGGGATGCTTCCCAGCTGGAAAGGAGTGGTGGAAAAACTCTTTCAAAAAGGACTTCTTAAAGTGGTCTTCGCCACTGAAACACTGGCCGCCGGAATAAACATGCCTGCCAGATCCTGCGTCATAAGCTCGCTTACAAAGCGGGCTGACGAAGGAAGACGCAGTCTGACCGCTTCTGAATTTTTGCAAATGTCCGGTCGAGCCGGTCGCCGGGGGATGGATGATGTCGGACATGTGATTGTTTTACACAGCATGTTTGAAATCGCAGACGACGCGGCCAAATTGGCCACGGCAAAATCAGATCCACTTTCAAGCCGCTTCACACCTTCATATGGCATGGTGCTAAATCTTCTGGAAAGACACAGCATGACCGAGTGTCAGGAATTGATTGAACGCAGTTTCGGGCAGTTCATAGTGAGCAAACAACTTGAGCCTTTGCATTTTCACCGCATTGATTGCGAAAAAGAACTGGATCGTCTGTCGAAACCCCTGTGCCCGGGCGAAATCGGAGACCTGGATCTTTACAAGAAAAAACTGGAGAGTGCTCGAGTCGGTCACAAACAAATCAGACAAATGAGTAAAATACCAGCCAATAAAGCCGGCGATTTGCAACTGGCTATAGATGGTATCAATGCCCGCATCAAAGAAGACCTGGCTCAGGCAAATGCCATGCCCTGTCACGGTTGTCCTGTTCAGCATCCGTGCGGACAAAAAGGTCATCGTATCGAAACACTGCAAAAAAGAATCAAAGACATCGACCGACGAGTGGCTCGTGAGACGGCAAAATACTGGCGGACTTTTACTTCACTTTCAAAAATTCTCACATCCAAAGGTTATTTAGATCCAGACTCGCACAAGCCCACTCACAAAGGGCGTATGACTGCAGCCATTCGTGGAAGCAACGAACTTTTCCTGGTGGAAGTTTTACTCTCCGGATTGTTGGACAATCTTGATGCCACCGAACTTGCTACTGTCATAAATGTACTTGTTCAAGAAGAAGGACGGGGAAGAGAAGAATTCGCAAAGCGAGCCCGCATCAGCCCCGGCGTTGAAATGGTATTGTCCGAAATTACAATAATCGCCAAGCGTTTGATCAAAACTCAGCGTGATCACGACATTGAAATTCCGGTTCAATTCAGTCGACATTTTGCCCCACTTATCGAAATGTGGGCCAATGGAGCCACCTGGAAGCAGATTCAACTTGTAAGCCCATACGATGACGGGGACATCGTGCGTTCAATTCGCAGAACTCTTGATCTTTGCCGTCAGTTCGCCAGAGTCAAAGGTCTTCCCCCGGATTTGGTGACACGTCTTGAAAATGTGGAACGTGCCATCAATCGCGATGAAGTTGTTGAAGACGTTTAAATCTCAAATTTTGCGATAATCTTGTCTCTCTCGATAAGCTTCAATTGCACTAAGCCGTTTGAGTCTATCTTCCTTGTTCAAATATCTGCCAAAGTCTTTTCTATTTATTGCTTTATTCAACCAATCCGGTAAGAGCGGTGCCGACCCTCTCAACTCTTCGCGGTCACTAGCATCTAATCGTTTGAAACGCCTGATTTTTTCTGCATCGTCCCAAATTGTTCCAGATTGAATTTTTCCTTCAAACCATAATTCTCTGAGTAAAGATCCTGCTTTTGACTCTCCCAAATTCAGTTTTCGGTTGCAGACTTTATGAATCTTGATCCGCCTGCCATTCACCATGACACTGCCGTTGCGCCCATTGCTCAGATAGCTTTTCCCTTCTTTTGTCGAATGAACTACTATTCTGGTGCCGTTCACCTCAGCTATTTTCTTAATTACTTCATCGTCGGGTACTTCTCTGAATTTGCCTCTTCTATCAGGTTTCAGAAAAATTCCATGACCCACCCTTTTGATGATTTCTTTCCGGACTAATCTATAAATGCATTGATCGATTGCGGTGCGGTTCCCGAAAATTCGCAACTCGCTTGATGTAAATAACTCTTCGTTTTCAAGCCTACTTATATATGCTCTGATGCAGAATGAAATTGAGCCGCTCATAATCTACCTCCTTCAAAGAATCTGATTCCTTCTATTAGGTAAGACGAAAAAAATTCAATGAAAGTTCAAAACTTTGACATGGGCCTTGCCAGAATTTTGAATTGAAATAGCCAAACTAAAGCGACATTAAACGGGATCTACCATCTCTCTTCTTTTCACTGTTCTACGAATGTTAGCGAAACACTGACAATAACTAACAAAAGCGTTAGATATAGCTGTGAAGCGCAAACATTCGTAGAATCGATATTTTTCGAGACCCTATGATCTGCGTAAGAATTTGCAAGGTTTTTAGATTTCTGTTTTACTTTCAGCGGTTGAATTTACATCCGATGGGACAGAAGTAGATTCCGGTGCGGAGCCAGATTCAGAGGATGCAGATTTAGAGGGCGAGGCTTGCGCGGTGGCCAGGGCTTCGGCTTCTTTCGTTTTCTGCTCGGGTGACTTAATATTCTTCACTATGAAAGTGACGATAATCAGTGCTGCCAGAGGCACCGAATATTCCCTGAAATTGTCGAAAGCATCAAATACGAGATGACGAGGAACGCCTGCCATGTGCGCCACATCTACAGACACACGGGTCATGAAGCGCGAGGCCGGGGGAAACATCCACATCAGACCCATAATCAAAAGAAAACCGAGATTGCCGTTGCGGCGCGCCGCTATTTGAATATTTTCAGGCAGCCACGGTTCAATAATTCCCCACCCGTCCAGAGGAGGCAGTGGTATCAAATTCAATATCAGGACGAAAGTTTCAAGAAAAACGAGAAGAGCGAGACTGGGTCGCAAAATGTCGAGGATATTGGTGGGAAGCGCAGCCGCCATAGTATCGGTGCTGATCACTTTGTAAGCAATAATCATTGCAATCAAGCACAGAAAAGAAAAAAACGGTCCGGCAAAAGAGGTCAATGAGAGCCAGAATGGAGACCTTATGCGTGATGTGTTGATATAGACTGCGGCGCCAGGGAGTGGAATTCCGCCAAGCAAAAGCATAAGCATGGGAAGCACAAGAGTGGTGGCGGAATTGAAATATGCAAGTGGATTCAGTGTCAAATATCCGCGATCTTTTACAGTCGCGTCACCGCCCAGATAAGCTGTGATGGCATGACCAAATTCATGCAGGCAGGTGGAAAGTATCCACAGAACGATTACTAAAATAGCTGATTCCATGTTCTATATTCTAATCGTTTTTTGACGATTGGCACAAAGGTCTAGAATCGCCTGGACAACCTGGTCGATGGCAAGAGTGTCGGTGTCTATTAAGATGGCGTCTTCCGCCTGACGCAGAGGCGATTCTTCCCGAGTGGTGTCTTTTGTGTCACGCTCTATAATGGCAGCCAGAATCTGCTCATAAGAGTCATTCAGTCCCATTGCGGTGATGTCTTTCAAGCGGCGTCGGGCGCGTTCCTCGGGGCTTGCGGTGAGAAACACTTTTACTTCGGCGTCGGGCAAAACAACTGTCCCTATGTCTCTGCCGTCCAGTACGGCATTGCCTGAACGAGCCATATCTTGTTGCTGACGAACCAGCTCGGCGCGAACATCCTTGTGGGCGGAGACAAGACCGACACGCTGAGATATTTCAGGCATCCGAATCGCATCTGAAATGTCTTCGCCGTCCAAAAGCACTTTTGCTTTTTCACCCGCGACTAATTCTATTTTGGATGATTTAGCCAGTTGAGCCAGACCCACGCCGTCATTGATGTCGAC
>CAZEQP010000462.1:0-3771 GCA_964514345.1 uncultured Candidatus Obscuribacterales bacterium | reverse complement strand
AACTAAAGTAAACGATGCCAGTGTCACTTTTCAAACTTTACCGGGCGGCACGGCCACAGGCGGAACGCAAGAGTTTCAATTTTCTGAAGTCAAATTGCTTGATTCACCACGCGCTTATTTTTTCAGCATTCCTGTAAGCGACGTCAAATTGCAGGACGCCTCAGGACTTGCTGCAGACGCCAAAGCCATTACATTCGTGCCCACCACCGCTCTGAGAAAAACCGGTTGGTTCGGCAATAAGACTGCCAAAGCTGTTGAACCCAAGTCCACTTTGCCCGGCACTGAAGGTGGTGTCACCAAAGCGCAAATTGCTACCCTGGTCATGCTGGACATCATAAACGACATCTCGCCTGCCATCATTGCGCCTATAGTCGGCGCCTATGGTTCAAGCAGCGCCAACAAATATTTGCAACAGTTCAACATCCAGCAAAATGCAAGCGGCGCTCCGGTCTTCCCCTACGGCAAAGTGGGAGCCTTGCTCGGACCTGTTCCTCAGTAGGTTTGGAACAGGATTTTAGAAACGCTACTGATTGGGAAAAGGAACTCATTCTAAGAGTTCTTGAGCTTGAACGGTATACCGGACATTTTATTAGTCTTGCAATCAAAAACCTTCGTTTATATGTTCTCCCATATAAAAAACGGGCTCAAAATATACGGGAGAACATATATTGATGTTTTTAGCTAATTTTAAAGCTCACTCTTTCGGATCTAGTCGGACTCCAGAAGCGGAATGCCGCAAGCCATCTCAAGTTCGGTGAAAGCATCTTGATACATTTGAATGGCTTGCAGATACAAGCTGCGAATCAACACGTTGTTTTGTTGTGTTTGCAATGTGGATGTAATATCTGATTGTCCCACTTCATAGCTGCGTCTTGCCAGGCGTGCCACTTCAAAGCTATCGTGCAAAATATGCTCTTCATAATTCTGCAACTTCTGGCGGGCGGCAAGGAGGTTGTTGTAAGCCGACGATACTTCACCGATGACTATGTTTTTTTGCGAGCCGACCTGATAATTCAATTGTCTGGCCAGAGCTTTGAATTTAGCCAGATCTCCCTGTCCGAAATCAGTCAAATTAGTGGGCATATTGACGCCGAAATAATAAGCCGAAAGTCGCGGGCCGGAAGGCAAGTTGTATGTGTTTGAATTTCCTGTCCAGTATTGTACGTTGGGAATCATGTTGCCGTAAACTCTTTTCAGATTGGCTTTATTCACCAGAAGTTGCTGGTCAAGGCTCTTCAGTTCATAGCGGAATTTCATGGCGGTGGCTATGAATGTTTCAAGCGGTCGCTCCGCCCGTGAAAAATCAGGCAAGAGAGGATGTTTTATTTGGGCAGCATTTTTTGCCGCTCCCAGGAAGGCAGGAAGTCGTGGTACTGTAATTGGTGCTTCGGGTTGCCGCCCCATGATGATGTTGAGCTGTTGTTTGGCTCTTATGACCCGACGCTCCGCCACCAGACGCTCGACGTCGTATTGCGATTCTGCCAGGCGTGCTTTCAACAAATCGAGCTCAGGCACGTCTCCGGCTTGAAAGCGTTTTTCTGTCACCACTCGCAGTGTGTGTGCCAGGTCATACAAGCTTGTTTGTGTTTCAAGAGTTTCTTGTGCTACCACTACTTCTGTGTAGGTGCGGCGCACTTCGGCGCGCAAACGCCAGAGGTCTGCCATCAAATCCAGTTTTTGCTGGTCGACGAATTTTTTCGCCACGATCAGGCGGAAAATCAGTTTCCAGGGCGGCTCTACCGTGATAATGGTTCCTGTTCTAAAAGTTTGTTCTGCCGCCACCCCTGAGTCTTTGTTGAACTGAGGACTGACTTGTTCGGTGGCTCTGGCAAATTCTGATTTTGCCACTGGAAAAAGTGCGCGTATGGCAGCGGCGCGCGGGCTTTTTGCCAGCGCCTCGTCAAGTGAATTGAAAATGGAAATACCGTCGCCTGAGCGTCCATCGGCCGGTCTTGTTTTGCCGTCGGCGTCCACGTCGTAACGTATGGTCGCTGAAACTGGAGAACTGCTGGGAGCTCCTGGATCTGAGTCGGTCGAAGTTGGAGTGCCGGTCAAATCGGGCTCTATATGACTGCCGGGTTGTTTGTTGGGACCGTTGGAACCGGCAGGGTCGTCGATACTTGATGCCGGTCCACCTGGAGCTTTCAGATTCAATTCAGGCAGGTTCTGGGCGGGATTTTCTGTTTCACCGGCCGGCTTTGATAGTGGCGTGGCAGACGGCGCTATTTCCACTTTGCTTGAGTTCGGAATGGGCATCCCGGTGGGTCCTTGACCCATCTGACAAAAGCCAGGTTGGCAAGTTGTGAAAAACCAAACCGAAGATAATCCAGCCAGACTCAATGCAAGAGTAAGCCGGGTGCCTGTTTTATGTGATTTTGTGGACTGTAATTGCAAATCCATACAAATAGAAATGAGTTTCCCAGCCAATCATAGGCTAATAATGATGCTTGATTCCAACTTTATAGGGCGCTGCCCTAACAATTTGCTAATATGGCAGGACACTGGCAAAAAACGCAGTTGTCAGCATATAAAAAAGGAAAGAATTCCTAGGCCAAATGGACAATAGACAGAGCAAATCTTTCCTGCGGGGTGAAATGGTTTTCACTCCCAAAAGAATGATGGCTTATATTCGCGGGCGGGCGCGTCTTGCTTCAGACGAAGACATCGAAGATATTCTTCAAAACGCGCTTATTATGGTGACCAAAAATTTTGATCCCTCGCACAAAGATGCCAATCTTTTACTGTATTGTCTGGGCGCCTGCAATAAAGCAATCGCGCAAAATCTTGAGCGCTATCACAAAGTGAAACTGCGCAAACGTTCTGAAAGACTGGAAAAATCAGAAGAAAAAAAAGTCGACACCACTGTGGCGCAGAAAGAAAGCAGTCTGGACGGCGACTCGGTCACAGTAAAAGTGCTCAGCCCGGGCAAAAGCTTCGACGATACGCCAAGCGAAATAAATCAATTCAGAACCAGATCGCTAGACAGTATGTACGCGCAGGACGGGCGCAGTGCGCAAGATGTTTTTGACATTGAGTACAGTGTCACTTCGCAAGCGCAAAGACAGAATCCGCTGGATCAGTCTTTGTTCAATGAACTGGTGCAAGAAATTTTGAATGAGTTGCCGGAAGGCATTCATCGGGTCTGTTTTGTGATGAAGTATGTGGAAGGCTTCAAACGGGAAGATTTGATTGAATGTCTAAAAATGGAACCCAAAAATATAGATACCATCGACAAGAAAATTTCTCGAACTCTGAAAGCGTTCAAAGAAAAGATGGAAAAATCATAGTTTAGCCTGACGGTATGCACAAGCAAGTGGAGATGAGAACGCTTTAGAAGTTGCTGAAGGCACTTGTGATACAGTGTCGAATGTGTTTCCGAACAACCTAAACTATTCGAATAATTTTTCACCACCTGCACAAGACACAGGTCTGGGCGAGGACTTGTATAACTGGCGGATACGCACCTGGAATAATCATTTCCGCACCCTGAAATTTCCGGATGACCTGCAAAATATTAAAAAACCAGAGGATGTTGAACCTGAATTCAGACCATTGCTTGACTCGGTGGATCGAAGACTGGCACCTATTGTTGTTGATTTTCAGAAAAATAAGCCTACATACGATGCCGCTCTAATTGCAACCAGACGTGCTGTCAGTGAGGTTTTACAAAACATACCCAAACCTGCTTCAGCCGGTGGCGCCCATTATGAGCAACTTCACTCACTAGTTCAAAGAATAATGGTCAATCCCAGATCTGTCTCAGCCCTGGAG
>CAZEQP010000461.1:0-3780 GCA_964514345.1 uncultured Candidatus Obscuribacterales bacterium | reverse complement strand
TACGCTCTGCCTCTTATCGGGCGGCATCCACAACATCCTGAAGTTTACTTCGCCGTTGGTTGCAATGGACACGGTATGGGTTACAGCACCAATATGGCGCAGCAACTGGTTGCCTTCTCTCTGGATGGAAAAGACCCGGGATTATTCAACGTCAATCGGGCTTCATTGAAGAAGCCGACGATTGCCGATGATGATGACGGTCCTTAAATTCTAGAAATTGAATATAGAACGCAGCTGAGTTAAAAGCCCGGGCTTTTTTGTAGCAAAAGACCGGACTTTTCGATTAGTGTTTCTGTTTTATCTCAAGTGGCTGGGGATTTCAAAAGGCGAATATCCATCATCATTGGGAATGCAACGCATTGAGCTCAGCAACCTGCCTGATTTTTCAGCGTCAAGACCGCCGACTGAAACTTTCACTTCAACTGTTCCCGGACTGGCTCCGAACTCGGGTGTGATTACATTTATCGTGCCGTCGCTGACCGACTGAATTGTGCCTGCCGCTCCGTTAAAGGTCACTTTGACGTCGCTTGCGTCTGTGCCGAAATTAGCACCGGATATGGTGAGCACCTGATTTCCGGAAACGGCAACATAATTGAAACCTTTCAACTCCGGTTTTACTGCGATATCGATGGTGAACGGTTTTGCTTTAACGCCAGAAATCTTAATTTCAACTGGTTTCTTCTTACCGGATTTGAGCTTCTCTGGTATTACGAATTCCACTGCCTGACCGGTGGCTGATTTCACCGTGGCATTTGTTCCATCAACTTTAATGGCATATTGTTTCAGGTCGGTGGGAAGATTTTTGCCGTTGGCTTTTACTTTGTCGCCGGGAGAGGCTTTAGCTGCTGAAAGACCGGTTACGTCAGGACGGGATGAAGAAGTTAATTGCCAGTTGAAAGTAGATCCGGCATTTCCCCAGCCTGTGAAAACAATCTGAGTTGAACCGGAAGATAAGGCTCCAGAAAGGTCTAATTGCAGTGTTTTGCCTTTGAAGCTGTTTTCAGAGAACAATTGCTTGCCGCCCAGAGTGGCTCTAATCGCCCGGAAGGGAGTCGTTCCTTGAGTTCCATTATTGACTGTAAGAGTCATGGGAAGTGCTTCCTGTCCTGTTTTCAAATCAATGTAATCGGAGAAATTTTGCCATTTGGGACCTTGAGAGACGAAGTCTTTTGCAGATTGATCAATGACAATAGGCTTGGCGGGTGCTTTTGTGGTTGTTGTCGTTGTACTGGTTTTTGAGGTGGTAGTTGTTCCTGCAGACTTGTCTTGAGTCTGAGTTGTGGTTGTCGAGGTTGTGGAAGTTTTTGTTCCTGCACTTTTGTCTGCTGCCGGAGCGCTTTTGGCAGGCTGAGTCTGAACAGTTGTGGTTGTTTCCAGTTGACCTTTCTTGTTATAGGTATAACTTTGCACGTATGGAGAAGACTGCGCATAAACGCTTCCGGCAAGCAACACAGAGCATGTGAATGTCAGCGCTGTGGGCAAGTGAAACGAAGCAGAAGTTCTTGACGGCATAAATTTCCTCTTCTTATATATTGACAAGCAATCCTGCTTTTATCAGGAATTCAAAGTCATTATAGATCAATATCAATTAACGGACTGCCGCAGAATTTGTTTGAGTAAAATGCTCCAGCTCTTCACGGGTCGGAAGCGCCGGTATGGCGCCTTTTTTGGTGCATGTAAGCGCGCCTACGGCATTGGCGTGCCAGACGATCTTGACAAGGTCTTCGATGTTCATTGAATCCAAGGTCTTGACCCGGTCGCTTGCATTTCTTATTTCTTTGAGCAGTCCGGCTATTATTCCGGCGTTGAACCCGTCTCCGGCGCCAGTTGCTTCCACCAGATCTATTGAAAAACCGGGGACCTGCTTTGATCCCTGGCGGCAAGTAAAATATGCTCCCCTTGAATCAAGAGTGATGATGAGCAGGGATATGTCTTTTTCTTTGCGTAAAGAGTCCGCAGCAGAAAAATCGCGCGAACCGGTCAGGAATTCAAGCTCGTCCTCATTTATTTTCACCATATTGGCCCAGGACAAGCTGTCCAATATTGTTTGTCGGCATACTTCTTTAGACGGCCAGAGATTTAGTCTCACATTGGGATCGTACGAAACAATCAAGCCGTGTTTTTTTGCTGTTGTGACAGCGTGTTTGGTGGCAGTGCGGGCAGGTTCTTCCAGTAAAGATATGGACCCGAAATGCAGGAAGGATGCTGATTGAACCATATCTTCATTTATGTCGTGGACCAGTAATCTTGTGTCGGCACATGCGATGCGTGAAAATTCGGCCAGTTTCCTGTCGCCTGAAGCGGTCGTAACCACATAAGCCATGCGGGTTTGTGCTTCAGGATCAAATACAGTACATGACACGTCCACGCCGTTCTCTTGCAAAACGGCTCTCAGCCAGGTTCCGAATTCGTCTTGTGATACTCGTCCCACAAAAGCCGATTTCACTCCCTGGCGGGCCAGTCCTACGGCTGTGTTGGCTGGAGCGCCTCCCGGTGCCTTGGTAAAACAGAGAGCGTCTTGAAGATCTGCACCAGGTTCGGTGCAAACCCAGTCGACCAGAATTTCACCCAGACACAAAACATCAGACATGCAAGCCGCCCCCTGCTTAATAAGAGAAAGTAGATTATCACTTGAACTGCATTTAAGCAATCTGCAATCAAAACTAGCGAAGCTGAACGAGCTTACTCCTGTTTAAGTTATTGCCGCTGTCAGGCGGTCATAACCGTACTTTTCAAGAATTTTAGATTTTAGAGTGAGATTTGAGGCTTGTACATGGAGTAGGAATAAGTCCCTATTTTTTCTTCCAAATTCCAGTTTCTAACTCAAAAAACTTCTCGACTATTTTCATATCAACCGGTTGCCAGCGCAACCTCCATATTCACGCAACCTTAAGGAGCTGACGTGAACAAGAAAATCGACCTCCTGCTTGGAACCCTCGGTTCGGTTCTGGCGGGAATCCTCTTCGCCATCTGCTATAACGCTTTCATGGGCAAATTCATGATCGGCTACAGCACTGTTTCTGCCATCATAGCCGGTGGCATTTTCGGTGCTCTGATCGGAACACCGATCGCCGATCTCGCCCTCAATCAGTCTGACAAGATCTGGAAGACTGCCTTCCTCCTGGGTTTTGCCTGCAACGCTCTGCTCATCGGGCTCGGTCTGCCTGTGCCCACCGCCATTGCGGCGGGAATGGTTTTCGGTGCCGCTTTCGGCTGTCTGGCCTACGTGATGGACGGATTTTTCTGGCGCTTTTCGCTGAGCTATTTCCTTTTCATGGGAATGCTCTCGGGCGTCGGTCTTTTCCTGGCCAACACGGCTCTGGGCACCAATGCCGGCTTCTCCTGGCGCGGTGTGATCATGCTCGGTCTGAACGGACTGATCTGCGCTGTCGGTGCATATTTGCCGGTCAAGACGGCCGACAGTTATCGAGCCGCCAGCCTCAAAGACTTGTTCTGATCGGCTAGTCTTTCCCCAGAGAAGGAGAAAAATATCGTGCCCGGACCAATGTTTGCCTGGTGGCTTGGTTGCTACCTCATGCAGATCTCGGCTCTTGCTGTGGTGGCGCCCTTCATTCAGGCGTGCAGCCAGCCCAAGAAGGCTGAATCTGAAAAGGCTTCTTCCGACACTTAGAAGAAGCCGGAGTAGCAATTCAGCATCCAGTGTTGTAATTCGGTTAATGGGAGGGTGGTTTCATACACCCTCCCATTGGCTGTTTCTCACTTTAGGTAAGTATTCGGTGAGCACAGGAGAGTAAGTTTTCCTGTAAAACCGAGTATTTT
>CAZEQP010000460.1:0-3781 GCA_964514345.1 uncultured Candidatus Obscuribacterales bacterium | reverse complement strand
CAAACCTGCTGCCCGCTGTGTTTTCACATAATATCGCGATATGGGAAGGGCGGTGGCTTCAAGGTTTTGCACTTCAATTCCCACCGACTGCAATCCGGCTGAAATGGCTCGGCTTATCATCTGAGATACAGACCAGTAATCACGACTGACCAGTACCGGACCGCTTTTCACCACAGATCCGTAGGCGGCGGCAAGGTTGACTGCAAATTCGGGAGTAATTTCCACATTGGCCAGTCCACGCACCCCGTTGGTGCCGAATATTGTCCTGGGGGCTTTGGTTCCCCAGACTAAAGAGGTGACCACCCGCGATCCTGATTCGATTACTTTATCCGGCCAGACACGCACATCGGGACTGACTGTTGATTCCTGCCCGACTGATGTGTTTTCTCCGATGATACCGCCTTCCAGAATTTCAGCGCCATCATGGATGGTGGCATTGTTACAAACTATGCAAGCGCGAAGCTGAGCTTTCTTGCCCACATACACATTGGACCAGATTACAGGCTGCTTGATTGAGCTTTGCTCTTGAATGACCACATTGTCGCCGACTGTTGAGCCGGGTCCCAATTCCACATTTGGTCCAATGCGGCAATCTTTGCCTATGAGCACCGGACCCTGAATACGAGCGGTAGGACCTATTTGTGAGCCCTGTCCAATCCAGACATTGTCCTCATTTTTTTGCAGATAACTGAGATTGCATTTCACCACTCCGTCCAGAATGTCTTTGTGCGCCTGACGGTACATTTGCAAATTACCTACATCGCACCAGTAGCCGTCCATGACATAACCGTACATAGGCTCATTGCGTAGCAAAAGCAAAGGAAAAAGGTCGTTTGAAAAATCTTGTTCCTGACCCAGAATAATATAGTTGAGCACGTCAGGCTCAAGTATGTAAGTGCCTGTGTTGGCGGTGTCAGAAAAGACTTCGGAAGCAGAAGGTTTTTCCAGGAATCTTTTGATTCTGCCGTCTTTTTCTGTGATAACAAGACCGTATTCAAGTGGATTTTCCACTCTCTTCAATACAAGAGTGGCTTTGGATTTTCTTTCCTTGTGGAACTTAAGAGCCCCGGTCAAATCCATATCGGTAAGGGTGTCGCCTGATATCACAAGAAAAGTGTCATTCAGTTTATCTTGTATGGCTTTGACACAACCGGCTGTGCCAAGCGGTTTTCCCTCTTCAGTCGAGTAGTCTATTTTGCATTTAAAATCCGAGCCGTCGCCGAAATAGTTTTTTATAGCGTCGGGCAAATAATGCAATGTGAAAATAATGTCGTCGAATCCATGCTGTTGCATGAGATCAACGATATGGTGAGCCATCGGGCGGTTTGCCACAGGCACCATAGGTTTTGGAATATTGCATGTCAGAGGTCTTAAACGGGTACCAGATCCACCGGCCATTATTACCCCTTTCATCCGTTTTATTCCTCCTATTTCGCCGCCACTACGTCTTCAACCCTTGCATCGGCAAGAACCTTTTGATAGGTTTCTTGTGTTTTTCGGGTGATGATCTTCCAATTATAGACCTCTTCCACCGACCTGGTTGCTGTTTCATTTAGATGATTGGCTAAATTCTCGTTTCGAAGAACTTGAAGTATGCCCCAGGCCAGGCTATCCGAATTTCCGGCATAGGTTGTAATACCGTTTTGCATATGTTCGACAAAATCACGCAGACCACCCACATCTGATACCACAACCGGTGTGCCTGCAGCCATGCCTTCCAGAGCCACAATTCCGAATGGTTCATACAAACTGGGAATAGCCACGACATCTGAAATGCGATAGAGCTTGAGCAAGTCTTCATCAGCTACATAGCCCAGGAAGCGGACATTCTGGGTGATTCCGGAATAAGCAGCCTGCGCTTTTAGCGTATCCATGAAATAGCCGGTGCCAACAATCAGAAATTGTGTTTCGGGATACTGCTGAATTACTTTGGGAGCAGCGTCAATCAATACCTGGACACCCTTTTCATTAACAAGTCGACCGACATAAAGCACGATTTTCTGGCTTTCTCCAGCAAAACTCTGGCGGAAAGCCCTTCTTTCATTTTCGGGAAAATCTATTCTGAAATTTTCAGGGGTGACGCCATTAGGTATGACGTCTATTTTGTCCAGGGGAAGATCAAAAGAAGACCTCAACTCATCGACCATATGCTGGCTATTGACGATAACTCTAAAAGATTCGTATGTCAGGCGCCATTCAGATTGATGCACATAACGTTGCAGACCTGAATGTATGCCGCCCATTCTGCCTTGTTCGGTGGCATGAATGGTAGTGACAAGAGGAGTGTTGAATGTCGTCTTTAAAACCCAGGCGGCGTCGCCCACCATCCAGTCGTGGGCATGTATGACATCGAACTTCTCTTTCAAAAATAAAGGAATGGCATACTGCAAAAAGCCGAAATTGAGTTTGCTCACCCAGGTCAGAAAGTCCGGCGTATTGTCTGTTTGAGTTTTGATTCGGTGCACTTTAACTTTGCCGTCAAGCTCAAATTCAGGAGTGGCAGGGTGATCCGCCGTTATGACATGCACATCAACTCCGGATTCTGCAAGTTCATGTGACAGAGCCCAGACCACGCGTGCCAGTCCGCCTATTATGCGGGGAGGATACTCCCAGGCAAGCATAAGTACTCTTTGTACTTGGTTCACTTTTGGGGACGCCAAATCAGTTCAAGCCTCCATCAATATTTTTTAGCCGGACCTAACAAATTTATGCCACGTTCACTTTTACTCAACGACAAGTGGTCTTGCCATAAGGGACATTATTGTCTCTTTGGCCGTAATCTTGCCTTTCATTGTGGCTTGAACCTGCTCGGCGATGGGCAATTCGATGCCCATATTTCTTGAAAGTTCACAAACGGCATAAGTAGTTTCCACTCCCTCAGCCGTGGCCTTAACTGCAACGAGAGCTTCCTGCACCGATTTGCCTGAAGCCAGTTCAAGTCCGATCGAATAATTTCTCGAAAGAGAGCTCTGACAGGTGGTAAAGAGATCCCCCATTCCGGACAATCCCCATAATGTGGAGGGGTTGGCACCCAGATTGGTGGAAAGCCGGACCATCTCGGCCAGACCTCTGGTCAATAGTGCCGATTTTGCATTGATTCCAAGATTTAATCCGTCTGAAATGCCGGCTGCAATGGCAATTATGTTTTTTAAAGTCCCGCCCAACTCCACCCCCACTAAATCAGAACTGGAATAAACACGGAATGTGGGACAACTCAGAGATTTCTGGACCTGTCTTGCAGTTTCCAGATTGGAACAAGCCAGAACCGCAGCCGCCGGTTTGCCTGAAGCTATTTCAAAGGCTAAGTTGGGTCCTGATAAAGCACAAACAGGCAGATTTTCATCTGAGTCCTCGGAATCTTTGTGCAGGACTGATTTAATTACTTCAGACATGCGAAGCAAACTGCCCTTTTCAAGTCCTTTGGCTACACTAATTACAGGCATATTTTTTTTGGTTTGTTTGAGAACAGGTTTTATTTTGGTTGCCATTTCACGCATAGACTGAGAGTTGCACGCCATCAAAACCAGATCTGCCTGCAAAATTGCATCCGAAATGTCTTGAACGCAAGAAACCTTTTCTGAAAGTATTAGTTCACAGGGACTGTGCAATGTTCTAGTGCTGGCAATTTCTTTTATTTTGTTTTCATTGTGCGACCACAAAAAAACATTTTTATTCTGACCCAATAGCCAGGCTAGTGTGCCTCCCCAGGCACCGGCTCCCAATATACAGATAGATTTTTCAGCGCTGCCTGTCATTTTCTATTTGCTTACTTGCATGCTTT
>CAZEQP010000459.1:0-3800 GCA_964514345.1 uncultured Candidatus Obscuribacterales bacterium | reverse complement strand
CACACTGATCTCCACCGATCTCCGACTCTTTAGTCAATTTGTGGTTTGTCAACTTGCTTTTGAAAATCAACTCTGGCACCATGAAGATACTTACTAGTTGAGTATCTTCGCTGTGAAAGTTTCGCCCTTAATTCTTGGGACTGTTTTTCTTTTAGTGTCGGCAAATGTATCGGCTGAAGAAAAATCAGACTGCAATTCGGCACGACGAAAAGGAAGTGAGTCTTCAAATAATTGGAAACGCTCTAAATCAAGAAACATCCCACGGGTTCATTTGAGACAAACAAACTGTAGAAGTTTGGCTCCTGCAGCGAACTTGCAAAATAGAAACGGTTTGCCTGATACAAGACTTGATAGTTTCATTATAAATTCTGGCGGAATGAGTGAAGCGATTTATGGTACCGATGGAAACTCGGAACCGCCACCTTATTTTGGATTTAGTGAGCGAAGTCGAATCGATCACGGTGTTATCAATCGTGGACTATCCACACAGCACGCTGAGTATAGACAAATAGATGTTCCTCCTTGTTTTTGGACTGACTGGAAAGAAGGATGCGGGTGGTCTTTTTATAGTTTTGGTTTTTCTGGCTCCGGTGACCTGAACGAGAAAGGTGTCAAATATGGAGGTCAGGGCTGGTACTTGCCAAAAACTCCCGAGGGTTCAGTAGATCTCAATATAGTTTCGCCCTGAGTAGCCAGACACGGAAACTTCTAAAACCATTTATCCTTTCGTTTCGTCCCTCGCTAAGAAAAGATATACAGCTATCTTTTCTTTAACACCTCCACTAAGAAAAGATAGAGCCGCATCTTTTCTTTAAGAGTGTGCCAAAGAAAACATCTACCAAAAATACTTGAGTATTCTTGAAGAAGGGACAGAGCCTTTTAGATAATCTAGCCGATGCGGGCGGCAGGTATTACGGGCACTTCACGCTCAGGCGTTGTGGGCACTGATTTAGCAGGAACGATGACAGGCCAGGCGCGGCACTGTTCTTGCTCCACCGGTTTGTCGGCGCTGCGTTTGGAAAGGCGCGGCATAGCGGCAGGCATCGCAACCTCGCCTGTTTTGGCGCGGGCAAGACCCATGAATTCTTCTTTGGACCTGGCGGTTTTGTAGATCTCAACGACTCTTCTATAAAGGGGTTCAGCTTGCATAACCATATTCACCTTCGACAATAGTTCAGCTAATTTCAATACACAACTGGCGACTTCAAGACTTTCCGGACCATAAATACCTTCGTAGATATGAATCTTGCGCTCGAGCGCCTCTGCGGTCTTATCAAATTTTTCTTGCTTCAAATAAACTTCAGCCAGGTCTTCCAGAGTAGTGGTCACTTCAATGGCAAAACGACCATAATGAGCTTCCTCAATTTCTCTGCATTTGTAGAGCATGGTCTCAGCCGCTTCCCAGTTGCCCTGGTCGCGATAACAATATGAAAGTCTGGACATTGTGCCGACCAGAATGAGGGAGCAAGAGCCGAATTTGTCGGTTTGTCTTGCCAGCATAAATTTGTAGAGCGAGACGGCGTCCCCGGTGCGCTGAGTGGATTTGTAAATGTCCGCCAGGTTGTCGATAGCGGCAAGCAACAAGGAATCGTCCGATTCGGAGATTTTGGCTCTGATTGAAACCAGTCTGGCTACAAGAGGCTCGGCATCGGCATATTGACGGCTCGACATATAAAAGCCACTCAAGTCTTCAAGACAGGTGACAAGGGCTTCGGTATCTTGAGTGCCTGTTTTTTCGGCGACAGCAAGAGCTTGTTTATACAGGACTTCAGCTTCTTTATTGCGTCCTTGCTGCCAGTACTGCGAAGCCTGGCGCGAGAAGCTCAAAGCTTCAGAGTCTTCATAAGCCGGACGGTTGAATGGGGTTTCCCATTCGGTGATGGCTTGTTGTTTGGTTATTTCTTCCAGGCGACGTTCTTCAAAAGTGGCGGCCGCTGCTGTGGGAATTGGAGTGGACACAGGAGTGGTCTTGGCATTTCTGCTCTGGACACGCTTGAATTTGACGCCTGAGATATTTTGCTCAGCCGTTATTTCCTGCTCTATATATGGTGGCACTTGATTCGTATTAGATTGCGACATATCCGTTGACCGTGCGCCCTTTCCAATTTCAATCCTATATCAAGCGGTCTAGCGTGGAAATTGAAATAAATCCCATAATTGACCGGCTTGACCACTTCTTGACGATTTGGTGAAAAATCGCAATCAGATTACAGACTTCTAAGCTGCCCACAGTGATGCAAAACCTTATGAAAAGCCAGTCTACAGAATGTAGGTACTTTCCCTCTCGGCAAATCAGGAGAGCTTTTCATGAAACGCATTTTATGAAAAGAAGCTCAATGAAGCGGTCTCAACATTTTATTGGAATCATATTTGAGCGATTTATTTTGTGTCCTGCACAATATCAAACTGGCTTGCCCACTGGGGTGGACGCAATAGTTTGTACTCAAGCTTGCGCATCCAGTGTGCCGGTTTGACCACACCGCCCAGTTGTTCGTAATAAGTGAACACACCGCCCCGGCACAAAGTGGCGCCTTGAGTGGTGGAGCAAATCATGAACATTCTTCCCGCCTGCCCCAGTCCCATCGTCACCCCGCGACCTTTCTCATCTTTGGCGTTGGGAGTGCCCAGATAAACACAGCCAGGCAGCGGCGAATCGATTTGAGAAAGAACCTGATCGATATTTGCCAGAATAGAAAAATCGTTGCGGGTAATTGGCTGTGCTTTCAATTCTTGTCCTGCCATAAGCGAAAAACGTCCGAACAATTTGATGAAGTCTTCGCAACGTTTTTTGTGAGATTCAGTAAAAAGACCAAGAGCATTCAGTTCATTCGCCAGACCGGAACAATCGTCCGCCATTCTTTTATATACGGTCGGTCTGGGCTCCAGATAATGAAAAGCGGGAGGAAGAATTTTTCTGGCCGCTTTGTTGGCGGGAGTCGGCGCGGTCGGCGGCGAGGCTTTTGACACTGACACATTCAAATCGGCGCAAGCCAGATGACTGTCGAGCCAGGCCGCAAAAGCCGTTTCCAGTTGACGGTTCAACCAGGCGTTGGTTTTCATTGCCCCCTGTGCGCCTGAGTCCTGACTTTCAAAAAGCGGCGCCACTATTTTCCAGATTGAAGAGCTGTTGGATTCGACCAGCTCATACAAATTAGGCATACCCTTGAGCAGCTCAGTATCCAGACTGTCCTTTTCATCGGCCAGATAATTGGTGGCGGCTTGAGCCTGATGGGCATGCAGGATAAGCATAGCCAGAGGAAGCAGTTTGTCGTCCCCTTCTTCTGTTTTGGCCCCTTCCTTGAAAAAGAGTCCGGCCGCTTTGAGCCAGGTAAATTCAGGCGGATCGATGCGCGGGAAAAAGCGAAAGACGTGCTGACTTTTTTGAATTTTTCCGGCTTGCAGATCTTTAAAAGACTCTGCTCTTAAAGCGGCTGCATATTTGTTTTTCACCATCAAAAGCATTTTGGTCTGAGAAAGAGGTTTGGAAATATCTTTCAACAGCCGGTTCAAATCAATCTCGGAGCCGGACGACTCAAAAACTGTGTTTATGTCTATGGGCAAAATGGTGTTTTTAGCTTCCGGTCCGTTCAAGTCTTTCAATGACATGACTTTGCAGATACGATTCCAGATGTCTAATGCCGCCACAGGTCCTTGCGGTGTGGTCACTTTCCCCAGACAAAGCGCTCTGTACAAAAGCACTGCCCGTCTGAAACTGTTTCCTCCGCCTTCAAGAGTGTTCTCGCTGACATTACTCAAAGGAAAATACATTGAGGAAAGCCAGAGATATGCTTTTGCGAAAG
>CAZEQP010000458.1:0-3806 GCA_964514345.1 uncultured Candidatus Obscuribacterales bacterium | reverse complement strand
TTCAAACTAAAGCAAGTTGCCATTTTAGAAATAATGACTCATGCCGAGTATGACAAAATTACCTTCCTAAAACCTAGATAGAGATATGAAAACTACAGTCGACAAACAATATTTAAAACTGGTCTCGGTCTTTCCGATAGTTCCAATTGAATCGTGGGAGCATCACAAGGAAGCCATGGAAGTCTTATTGAAATTGCATGAACGTGACGATGAACTGACAGCAGCCGAAATTGCCTATGGGAAAGCTCTCGGTACCATGATTGACGCTTTTGAATCGAAAGAGCTGGCAGGGCAAATTGAGAAACCTACAGGCAACGGCATGCTTGAATTTCTTATGGATCAGCACAGTTTAAGCCAGAGTCAGATTGCTGAATTGCTAGAAATGCCTAGACAAAATATCAATGCTTTCCTCAAAGGTAAACGCGGTCTTCCTCGCGCAGCAAGGGAAAAGCTGGCGACAAGATTCAGCGTAAAACAGGAAATGTTCGAACTTTATAAAGAAGTAAGTTCAGCATAGTTTTCCAGCTTATCCAAAAATTTTATTTCAGCTTTTCCAACTTCTCAATTTCCCCCAAACCGGTGAGTGGCGGGTTTCTATAATCGCTAACCTCGCCAAAAGCTTTAGTAATATAGTCTAAATCCTTTTGATACCACTCTTTTGCTTTGTCCAGTTCAACTTTTTCTTTATACAGATCGGCAATTCGAAGATAAATGCGATGCCCGGTCCGTTCACAAAACTCAGCAGGATACTTTTCGGCAATCTCTAAATATATTTTCAGAGCTTTTGCGTTGTCACCCTTGACCTCAGCATAATCTGCTTCGTGTTGGAGCTGAATAGCCTTTTGATAAGGCAATTCCGCAATTACATATGGCAATCGATAAAAACAATTGCTTAGCAGCAGAATATCCCAAATTACTACCAGCATAATTACGATGTGCCAGCCGGGTCCGGAAACTTTCCAGAGACGATATGCACTCCAAAAGCTAAATAGAAATAGAAAAATGCAGAAAGGAAGGATAATGCTGTAAGGATTGGGAAAACCGACAAAAGGAACTAAACAAATTGCCGTCCCCCAGGCTGAAGTCAAAACGAAAAGCAGTTTCAAAGCGAAAGTCCGCAATGAACCTTTATCAGATAATTCATTCTCAGTCGAATTCAAAAGCTGCTCTCCGACAAGAGAAAACCATTGTCACAAGACGAGCAGACAACTTCAGAACGGAGGTTCAATATTTTTTCTGACAAATCCTGGTCACCAAACTGCGAAGCCAGGGCTGCACCAATTTGCACTACACAATCAGAAGTCCAATGCTCTTGTGGAACGTCATTCACTAGACGCTTACCATCTTCTAAATCTCTTGCACGCGCTACTTCATTTATTGTTTCAACGCTATTCAAGTCAACATAATTTTCAGAATCACATTCGGGACATTCCGTTTCGACTCCAAGATCACCGTCGATAAATTTTGTAATGAAACAAGCTACAGGCAATGTCCCGAATCGGAGCACAAGAAGCGCCTGTATTAAGTACGGAAGCGGATATCTAGCCAACAAATTTTGAGCCGCAGCTTCACGCACGACGCTTAATGAAAGCGTCCCCATTCTCTTCATTGCAGATTCATATGGTTCAACCAGATCATCTGGGGGCGGTCCGCCCTCCATTTTTCCAAAGGCACTGACAGTGCCACAAAAAATAAGCGCTTCAAGCTGCATTTCAAGAGAGCCGTTTTCTGCAATTGATACTAAATGTGGAATAGCTGCATAAGTGGCTGTATAAGTGCTGTACTGATGACAGAGTGAATTCCAAACTTCGCTCCAGGCTGATTTTCCATCGATAATTTCTTTGGGAGTAGACTTAGCCATCGCTTTAATATGACCGGGCATGTCTTTAGCCGGTCCATATGCTTGGCGCAGTTCTTTCCATCTGGGACTATCTAATGGAAGCATTTAAAACGAGAACAAGAATTCCAGATCTTCTCTTGTCAGTTCTTTGGCTGCGCCTTCGTCACCGCCGACAACAAGCTCTGCCAGTTCTTTCTTTTTCTTTTGCAGACTGAGAATTTTTTCTTCCACAGTTCCGCGTGTAATTAGTTTGTAATTGAAGACGTGCTTGGTCTGACCGATACGATGGGCTCGGTCGGTGGCTTGATTTTCTACGGCTGGATTCCACCACGGGTCATAGTGGATGACATAGTCGGCGCCGGTCAAGTTCAAACCTGTGCCACCCGCTTTCAGACTAATTAGAAATACCGGGATATCAGGATCGGCGTTGAATCTATTTACTTTTTCAAGACGCTCTTTGGCTGGAGTTTGACCGTCCAGGTATTCGTAAACAAGACCTGACTTTTCAAATTCGCGTCGAATCAAAGTGAGCATTTCGACGAATTGGCTGAACACAAGAATTTTGTGTTTCTCATCAATAAGTTCGTTGATCATGTGCACAAGAGTTTCAAGCTTGGCTGAGCCTGCGGTTTCCGGCACATCGTGATTTTTCAAAAGTCTGGGGTCGCAGCAGACTTGTCTCAGGCGCAACAGGGCGGCAAGCACAGACGAAACATATGATCGTCCTACACCGCGGGTGGCAATGTCGGCAAATACTTTCTCGCGACATTCATCCAGAACATCGAGATAAATGGAGCGTTGAGCGTCGTCCAGTTCGCAAAGATGCACGATGTCTGTGCGTTCTGGCAGATCTTTTTCGACCTGGTTTTTGAGACGTCTGAGCATAAACGGATGAACGATTTTTCTCAGTTTCATACCGGCGCCTTCCAGCCCGGCTTCGATAGGACGCTCGAATGTTTCGTTGAAGTCTTTGTAATTGCCGAGGAAATCTGGCATCAAGAAATCGTAGAGAGACCAGAGTTCTTTCAATCTGTTTTCGATTGGAGTACCGGACAGTGCCAGGCGGTGGAAAGATTTCAAACTCTTGGATGCGACGGCACCTACTGATTCAGGGTTTTTGATATTTTGGGCTTCGTCCAGAATGACATATTCGAACTGCACTTTTTTCAGTTCTTCATAATCGCGGCGAATGATGCCATAAGTGGTGAACACCACGTCGGGAACTTTTCGTTCTTTCTGCAGGCGGACCAGCAACTCCTGACGGTCCCGCCCAAGGAAAAGCTCGACGTTCAGGTCCGGCGTGAATTTCTTGCTTTCAGAAAGCCAGTTGTATATAACCGATGTGGGCGCCACTACTAGTGATGGCGCCTTGTTCGTGCCCTTGGATTTGTTTGAATAATGATTCATCAGCAAAGCAAGAGTCTGAATAGTTTTTCCAAGACCCATGTCGTCGGCAAGTACACCGGCCAATCCATACTCACGCATAAAGCCCAGCCAGTTGCATCCATCTTTCTGATAGGGGCGCAGCTCGCCCTGGAAGTTTGCCGGAATTTCCATTTTTTCCAGATCGTGGAAATTATGGATCTTAGTTATAAGCTCCTGGAAGCCTTTATCTGCTTCATAAGGAATTTCTTGAGTCTCAAGCGCGTGCAATACGGAGAGAGCCTGGTAAAGCGGTCTCAAGCCGCCGTCCTGACCTTGACCGATTGTTTTGAGCAGTCCCAACATGGTTTGAATGGGAAGTCGGACATGCTCACCTGAGGGGGCTTTGATAAAAGCTTTGTTTTTGAATAATGCGGCAAAGACTTGATCCGGCGGAATTTCTACAGTACTGCCATTATCTTCTACCAGGAAAAGCAAATCGCAGCCGAACTTGAAAGAGTCTTTTTTCAAAGACAATTTGGCTTTAATGGTCAGCGGCTTGGCTTTTGTTTTGTAGCGTGAAAGATTTTCCCAGCCGGTGATG
>CAZEQP010000457.1:0-3810 GCA_964514345.1 uncultured Candidatus Obscuribacterales bacterium | reverse complement strand
ATTACAAAAGTTTTGGCTGAAAAGGGTAATGCTAAATACAAGAAATACGACGAAATCGATGCCGCTCCCGAAGAAAAGGCACGTGGTATCACAATCAATACCGCCCACGTCGAATATCAAACAGAAAACCGTCACTATAGTCATGTAGACTGCCCTGGTCACGCCGACTATATTAAAAACATGATCACAGGCGCCGCCCAGATGGATGGAGCTATTTTGGTTATTTCAGCCAACGACGGTCCTATGCCCCAGACCCGTGAGCACATCTTGCTTGCCCGTCAGGTCGGCGTTCCCCACATAGTTGTGTTCATGAACAAATGCGACATGGTGGATGATCCTGAACTTCTGGATCTGGTCGAAATTGAAGCTAGAGAATTGCTCTCCAAATTCGAATTCCCCGGCGACGATATTCCTTTCATCCGCGGATCGGCTCTTAAAGCCCTTGAGGGCGACAAAGCTTTTGAAGAAAAAATCCATGAACTGACAAAAGCAGTTGATTCTTACATTCCAACACCAGAACGTGAAATCGACAAACCGTTTCTTCTGGCTGTTGAAGACGTGTTCTCAATCACCGGTCGCGGCACCGTCGCCACAGGAAGAATTGAGCGCGGTCAGTGCAAAGTTGGTGATGAAGTCGAAATCATCGGTCTTCACGAAACAAAGAAAACAACCGTCACCGGTGTTGAAATGTATCAGAAGACCCTCGATGAAGGTATCGCAGGCGACAACGTCGGCGTTCTCCTTCGCGGTATAGACAAAACAATGATCGAGCGCGGTCAAGTTATCGCCAAGCCCGGTTCAATCAAGCCGCACACCAAGTTCAAAGCTGAAGTGTACGTACTGAGCAAAGAGGAGGGCGGACGTCACACTCCTTTCTTCCCTGGCTACAGACCTCAGTTCTACATCAGAACAACCGACGTGACAGGCTCCATCGAGTTGCCTGAAGGCGTTGAAATGGTCATGCCCGGCGACAACGTCAACATGAAAGTTGAACTCATTCAACCAGTTGCCGTTGAACAAGGTATGAGATTCGCCATCCGCGAAGGCGGCAGAACCGTCGGCGCAGGTGTTGTATCCGATATCATCGAATAATTTCGAAGATTTCGAATCACAAAAAAATTGAAACGGGCGCCAGAAATGGTGCCCGTTTTTTTACACTCACTGATTGAACTTGAGTTAGCCACCCTAGATCTTCGGCTGAAGATCTAGGGTGGGCACAAGAGAATACCAAAGTACAATGACAACCTGTTCGGTCTGAGTGAGCGAAAGCTCATTCAAAGCAGCAGGCATGTCAAGACGAGAGATCAACCTATATAACCTTGATATGTACTGAATGCTTAACATAACTGTGTAAAGCATTTTGCAGACATCGCGCTTGGCAAGTGGCGTGGATAGCCGGTTTTCGACGGATTCATTAATTTGGACGTAAATTCAATTATTTATTGAAGATAAAATTTAGAATCGAATCATCATCATTATAGATAGAATATTTCTTTCGTCGCCAGAAACGGCAGTCCTGTGAGGACTTCATGTATAAGACGGCGTTAATCTTGCCTGGGCTGGTCCCGTTCCAAACGGGACATTGGCGTTTCCGGCATTCCACATATATGTAGATGGAGAAAGAAAACATGGCGCGTGCTAAGGCACAAAAGACAGAGACCGCAGGAAATGCATCAAAAGTGCAGCGCATCCGTATTCGTCTTAAGTCCTACGATCATAAATTGTTAGACAAGTCCTCGGATCAAATCGTGGATACAGCCCGTCGCACCGGCGCCACCATTTGCGGTCCGATTCCTCTGCCCACACGCAAGAAAATCTATTGCGTGCTGCGCTCACCCCACGTGGACAAAAAATCAAGAGAGCATTTTGAAATCCGCGTGCACAAAAGACTCATTGACATAAATGACCCCACCCCCACTACGGCAGATGCACTGATGCGTCTTGATTTGCCTGCCGGCGTGGATATTGAAGTGAAACTCTAAAGAGAGGCCAGTGATGAAATTAAGTCTGTTAGGCAAAAAAAGTCGGGATGACCCAGGTTTATGACAAAACCGGGATTGCTCTTCCTGTGACCATCGTCCAGCTGGGCGAAAATATTGTCACAGCCAAATTGAGCAAGGAAAATAACGGCTACGACGCCATTCAAGTCGGCGGATTCAAAACAACTGAAAAAAGATTGACCAAACCTGAATTTGGCGTCATGAAGAAAAATGCGCTCCCTGCCTTGAAACCTCTTAAGGAGTTTCGTGTCGACAATCCGGATCAGTACACCGTAGGTGATGCCATCAAGCCGGAGTCGGTGTTGAAAGAAGAAATGTTGGTTGATGTGCGCGGCAGCTCAATCGGTAAAGGCATGCAAGGCACAATCAAACGCTGGAATGCAGGTCGCGGACCCATGGCTCACGGTTCTAAATTCCACCGTTCAATGGGTAGCATCGCTCCCGGTACCACCCCAGGTCGAGTATTCCGCGGAACACATATGCCAGGCAAGATGGGCAACAAGAATGTTTGCCAACGCCACCTGAAAGTTGTAAAAGTTGATTCAGAAAAAGGTCTCCTTTATGTGAAGGGCGCAGTGCCCGGAGTTGAAGGGGGTCTTCTTGTAATTACACCTTCCAAAACAAAGTGGAATTAGGACTTACATAAATAAGCAGAAGAGATAAAACAATGACATCCACCCAAGTATTAGACCTCAAAGGAAAGAAAGTAGGCGACGTCCAATTGAAAAATTCGGCGTTTACTTCAAGTGAGCATGTAGAGCACAAAGATGCCGCCATGCATACTATGCATCTTTCAGTCGTAAGAGAACTGGCTAACGCCAGATCCGGCAGCGCCAACTGCAAAACAAGAGCAGAAGTGCGTGGCGGCGGACGCAAGCCCTGGCGTCAAAAAGGCACAGGCAAAGCCCGCGTTGGCTCAATCCGTTCACCTTTGTGGAACGGTGGTGGTGTCATATTCGGACCCAAGCCCAGAGACTTTTCCAAAGACATGCCTCAAAAAATGAGAACCGCTGCTTTACGTGAAGCCGTCAGCTATTGCTTCGACAAACTTGTAGTGGTGGCAGATTTCAAAGAGATCGAAGAGTTTTCCTCTAAAGAGAAGAAAGGGTATACCAAACATTTCTATCAAGTCCTCAAAGATTTGAAACTGGCAGGCAAGAAAGTATTGCTCGCTCTCGATTTTGAAGGCGAAAAACTTGCCGGACAGTCGGAAAAAACACAAATGGCTTCACGCAACATTAAAAATCTGAAAGTGGTGCGTTTGAGCAATTTGAGTGTCAAAGACGTTCTTGCAAGTGAAGTGGTTCTTCTGACACAAGCCAGCCTGGAAAAATTGAATGAAAGACTTGCTCCTTCTAAAGCCGCTTTAGAGCGTATGGCCACCAAGAAGGACAAAGCCAAAAAATCAAAAGCTCAACCAAAGAAATCAGCATCCAAAGCGGCCAAAAAGCCTGCTGTGAAAAAAGAAAAACCGGTCAAAGCTCCCAAAGCAAAAGTAGAGAAAGAAAAGCCGGCTAAGAAGGAAGAAGCTCCAGCAGCCAAAAAAGAAAAGGCAGCTGAGTCCAAACCCAAAGCCGACACAAAAAAAGCCGGTGACAAGAAAGAAACAAAAGGCAAAGACAACAAGAAAAAGTAATTTCAAGTAAATAACTAATTCAAACAAAAGAAGTAGCCATGAATAAAAGAAATTCGCAAATCATCAAAAGACCAATCCTGACCGAAAAATCGGCTCAGATGGCGGCTTTGGGCACATACACTTTTGAAGTGAGTGCAGACGCCAATAAAGTGGAGATCAAACAAGCTCTCGCCG
>CAZEQP010000456.1:0-3821 GCA_964514345.1 uncultured Candidatus Obscuribacterales bacterium | reverse complement strand
TCTTTGTCCATCTCTACTTCTTGAATTTTGCGATAGTCCTTATAACCGGCTTTGCCGTCGTCAAGGTCTGCGTATGCAGGCAGGAGTTGCCAGCCGAAAGACAGGAGAAGAAAAGAGGATGAGATGGCGATTTTTGACTGCACTTGTAAACACCGCTATTGTGCTTTGATATTCTAAACCGGATTTAAGCGTGATTTCATACTTGCCTTATATGAGTTAAGTAAAATTAGCTCTCAAAGCTTAGAAACAAATGAAATTACTAAATCTTACCGGAAGCCTTTTATTGGTGATCTTTTTCACCTTGTTTTTGGGTAAGTTCACTTTTGTCCCCGCATATGGTGCCGGGCGCGAAGTGGTGCCGGCTGAAATTCAGTTTCAACCGATACGTCCCACAAAAGCTGTGACATTGCGAGAAAGCATCGAGCTTTCTTTGCGCAATTTTCCGTCCATCCAACAGAAGTTTTTCAAATTACGCGCAGCCAAGGCAAATGTGTCTCTGGCTAAAATGCAATATTTGCCCAACGTCAACGTCGATATTCAGTACTCTGGAGTCACGCCCAACCGCATAGCCAGCGTGGTTATGAACAATGTGTCTGGATTTGATACTGTACCTGTGGATTCAGGTCCGCCTGTGAACAGGGCTTCGTACAAACCGGTTGTGAACAATTTGCAAGGTCTAAATGTAAACTGGCTTCTGGTCGACTTTGGTCTGCGCCGGGCAAACGACGATTTTGCCCGAGCCGACGCACGCACAGCACGCGCCGATGTGAGCCTGACCAAACTGGATGTGGCCTTTGCTTGCGCCGATTCTTTCTTTCATACCGCCGCCGCCAAACAGGCGATTATCGCGCGCAAGGCTGCTCTTGATCGAATGGAAGCAGCTCAAATGCGGGTGAAAACACTGGTTGCGCAGGGACTGCGTCCAGGTGTGGACGCGGCTGAACTTGATTATGAAGTGTCCAAAGCCAAAATCAATTTGATCAAAGCAGAAAAAGATTTTCGTATGGGTCTTGTTGATTTAGCCGAGAAAATGGGCGTCACCACTCAAGATCTGGATGTGATAAGTGATCCTATTTTACGAAAACCGGAAGAAGAAATTGTAGACTTCGAAAAACCGATGGACTTAGCTTCACATCCCCTGGCTCGGTTTAAGTTCGCTGAAATGGACCGCTGGCGCGCCAAGCAAGTGGTGCTGAATAAAGCTTACAGACCGCATATGTGGCTTAACTCATCAGTATGGGGGCGCGGTTCAGGCGATACCTCAAACCCCATCGGACCGGCACTGGGCGGCTCTATGCCCCAAGTTTTCAACTATATGGTGGGTGCTTCCTGGAGTTTTCCAATTATGGAATATTTTCCATTGAAAGCGCAAAAAGACATGGCTCGCTCAAACGAGCTGGCGGCCAAAGCAGATTATGATCAGGCGATGCTTTTGCTTGAAAAGAAGGATGCCAACTCGCGAATTTTGCTTGAACAGGCGCGCAAAGTGGCCGATGAAACTCCCAAGCTTGTCGATGCCGCCAAAGTGAAAGAAATAAATTTGATGAAAAGATACAGCGTCGGTCTCACCAACGTGGTATCACTTGCGATAGCAGAAGAAAATCTCGCTTCAGCCGAAGTGGAGAATGCCATTGCCCAGATTGAAGTCTGGCGGTCGATTTTGGCATTAGGATACGCTCAGGGCGATTTTGCCAATTTCTTTTCTCTGGTCAAAATTGCCGAAGGGCAAGCTACTGAAAATCCAAATGGCGGTCCCTAAAATATGTGGATAGTGTCATGGGCAATGAAAAGACCGATCACTGTGGTGGCGGCTGTCCTGGCAATTGTGTTAATCGCGTTCACTTCAATCACAAGTATGAAACGCGACATTTTCCCCGATTTGAAAGTGCCTGCCATTTATGTCATCCAGGGTTATGGCGGTATGTCGCCGCAACAAATGGAAGGCTATATCACGTCCTCCTACGAATTGTTTTTCTTGTATGTGCCTGGTATCGAGCACATGGAATCACAGTCAATCCAGAATTTGACTTTGATCAAAGTTTTCTTCCACCCCGACACAGACATGGCAAGCGCCATGGCCGCCATTGTGGCTATGGCAAACAGAGCCACAAGCTTGATGCCGCACGGGACGTACAACCCCTTTGTGTTGCGATTTGACGCCGGCAGTTTGCCTGTGGGCCAGCTGGTTCTTTCATCCAAAACTAAAACAGTTAAAGAACTGGAAGATCTGGCTTACACACGCATCAGACCGATGCTTGCCACTGTCCCTGGAGCTGAGGCACCGCCGCCATTCGGCGGTAATATCAGGTCTATCGTCATAAGTGTGGACGCCGATAAATTGCGCCGCTACAACATTTCAGGCGACGAAGTGATTAAGGCGCTTGAGTCCGGAAACAAAGTCCTTCCCTCAGGCAACGTGCGCACAGGCGATTATATGCGTATCGCACCTGTAAATTCAGACTTGCCCGATATTCACGAGCTGGATTATTTGCCCATTCGCACCGGGCACGGTCCGCAGATATTCATGAAAGACATCGGTGTAATCGAAGATTCAGCCGACATCCTTGCCGGTTACGCTTTATTCCAGGGCAGACGCACTGTTTATATTCCTGCGGTAAAACGTGCCGACGCGTCTACAGTATCTGTCGTAGATTCGCTTATAGAATCTTTGAAGCGAATGAAAGAAGTTTTGCCGCCTGATGTGGACATAAGCTACGAATTCGACCAGTCTAAATATGTAAGAGAAGCCATAGAAAACGTTTTTCACGAAGGTCTCCTGGGGACGATTCTGCCTGGATTGATGATTTTGTTGTTCTTGAAAGACTTCAGAAGCACACTCATTGTGGTGACGACTATTCCACTTAGTTTGCTTTGCGCCATCGTCGGATTGAACTTAACCGGTCAAACTTTCAACTTGCAAACACTCAGCGGACTAGCTCTGTCCATCGGTATTCTTGTAGATGAAGCTACTGTTTGTATTGAGAATATCCATAACCACCTGGCGGCCAAGGAGCCACTTGCACGTGCAGTGTATAACGCTTGTGTCGAGACTATGGTGCCAAGATTGCTTGCCATGTTGTCAGTGGTGGCCGTATTTATTCCGTCATTTTTCATGACTGGCATTACCCGAGAGTTATTTATTCCACTTTCATTAGCAGTCGGTTTTGCCATGGTGGCATCGACCACTCTTGCCTCAACTGTGGTGCCTATCATGGCGGTCTGGATTTTGAAGCCTGAACACAAAGAAGCAAAACGCGACTTTATGGATGTCTTGAAAGACGCTCTGGGCGGAGTAATCAAGGCGCTTATACCTATTCGCTTGGTAGTGGTGGCAGCCTATCTACTTGTGGCCGTATCTGGTGTTATTTTCTTGTATAACGATATCGGCAAAGAGATGTTCCCCGACAATGGCTCCAAACAATTCAGAATGCGTATATCGGCTCCCACGGGCATGAGAGTGGAAGCGCTTGAGGCGAGGGTTCTCAGAATCATCGACGAAATAAAACAAGAAGTGGGACCGGAAAATGTGGAAAAAACTCTTGGTTATGCCGGACAGCAGCCGCCTATGTTTCCTATCTCGTCAGCCTTTTTGTGGACGTCAGGACCGCACCAGGCTGTGCTAGATGTTCAGTTAAAAGAAGACTCAAAAGTAAATATGCACGGTCTCAAAGACAAACTTAGAGCCAGACTTTCCAAAGCAGTTCCTGACACTGTTCTTTCGTTTGAACCCGGCGACCTGGTCAGCCAGATTATGAACCTGGGATCGCCCACTCCTATCAAAGTGCAAGTGATGGGACCCAATATGATCGCAAACAAGTTAT
>CAZEQP010000455.1:0-3825 GCA_964514345.1 uncultured Candidatus Obscuribacterales bacterium | reverse complement strand
GATACATTGCAAGTATTCTGTGCGAAGGGGAGACAGTAACCTTTTCAGACCAGTCGAAATAGTCTTTGTATTTTTGTCCTTCCTGTTCTTTGCCTTTAGCCAGAACCGATGTGATGAAACTATTCTTCGCCCAGTATTGACGCAACTGTTTGCGCAACTGTTCGTGCTCGTTCATCATTTCGGCAATGATGTCGCTTGCACCATCGAGAGCCTGCTCGACAGTCTCGACTCCTTTTTCTTTGTCGATAAATGCCTCAGCCGCTTTGTTTACTTCTTTAATTCTGTAATTGAAAATATCAAGCGCAAGAGGCTCAAGACCCTTTTCGCGAGCGGCGCTTGCACGCGTCTTTCGTTTTGGTTTGTAAGGAAGATAAATGTCTTCAAGCTCGGTGATACCGGATGCGGTCTTGATTTTGGTCTCAAGCTCGGCGGTGAGCAAATTACGCTCGGTCAAAGACTTGATGATGGCGGCGCGGCGCTTGTCAAATTGAAGCAGCCTTTCTGCGGCGTCTCGAATCGCAGTGATGACCACCTCGTCGAGCGAGCCGGTCGCTTCTTTGCGATAGCGGGCTATAAAAGGAACTGTGCAGTCTTCCTCAAACAGCTTCAGTGTGGCTAGCACCTGCTGGGTGCTGACTTTTAGTTCTTGAGCGATTTGCTCGGCATAAATTGCTTGAGACATGAAAATTCCCTGGTCTTTCAGGACCTGTTGCTTCATTTAATTATAAATGCCTCTTGATTTTATTTCGAACGTTTGTTATAAATAAAACAGGGACCCCTCAGCAAATATGTGAGTCTGTCATGAATAAAGCCATAAAAGTCCTAATTCCTTGCCTTTTTGCCGTTGCGGTGGGTGGCTCGACCCTTGCCGCTCATATGATTCATGCTCCTGAAACCCCGCAGCAAACAGTAAAAACGGCTCCGGCGCCAGTAAATTCATATGTTTCTTGTCTTGGGCGCCTTGAGCCCCTGGGCGAAGTTATAAATGTAGGTGTGCCGGCCACTATGGCAAGCGAAAGAATCGGCGAACTTTATATAAAGGAAGGGGAACGAGTCAAAGCAGGACAGTTAATTGCCGAAATGGAGTCGAGCAAACAGGCTAAAGCAGACCTCAAAGAAGCAGTTGAGCGAGTCGGTGTGGCCGATGCCCAACTAAAACGGGTGCTTGCCGGGGCGAAAGTGGGCGAACTCAATGCCCAGAAAGAAACAATTAGCCGCCTCACACTTGAACTTGCGGGCAAAACGAGTGAATTGAATGAGGCTGTCGAGCGAGCACAGTCGCAAGTGGAGTTTGACAAGAATGAGCACGCGAGATACCAGGCGCTGGTTGGTCAGGGCGCGGTCACCATGTCTCAATACGACGGCAAAAGACTGGCGCTAGAGTCGAGCACTTGCAGATTAAAAGAGGCTCTGGCCGACAAGACGCGGACACTGGATACACTTTCTGCACAAATCAGAGAAGCAAAATCGACTTATGAAAAAATCGCCGAGATAAGACCGTGTGATGTTACTTATGCGCAAGCAGAATTGAATGCGGCTAAAGCTCATGCTGAAAAAGTGCAACAAGACTATGAGCTCTCTTTAGTGCGTGCGCCTATTGACGGACAAATAATAAAAATAGTCACCAAAAAAGGCGAGTCGGCAACCGACAAAACAATCATTGAAATGGGCGAGACCGGCTCTATGGTGGCAGTGGCTGAAGTGTACGAGTCGGATATTCACAATGTAAAAAACGGTGATATTGCCACTATTAGCGGTAGCGCACTGACAAAACCAGTCACCGGCAAAGTTTACTCGGTCGGACATAAACTTATCAAACAAAAGGTCTTCTCAAGCCAGCCGGGTGAGAATTTTGATGACCGTGTCATCGAGACAAAAATACTTATTGATAAAAACAGAAATTTTCTGGTGCAAAATCTGACCAATGCCCAAGTGCAGATACAAATAAATACCGGTGAAGTAAAATGACTTTTTCTCCATTATTCTGGTCGCTTGCCTGGCTGCAACTGAGCCGCCAGAAAACAAAAATGGTCGTGGCATTATTAGGCATCGCTTTTGCATGTGTGCTCATTTTTGTGCAATTGGGTTTTGAAGGTGCTTTGTATGAAAGCGCCAGAGTGCCCTATAGATATTTAACCGGTGAACTTGTGATGGCCAGCCCCAATTTTCAGACAATGTATTCCACTCGTGGTATCGCACGCAGCAAGTTATACAGAACACTCGCAGTGCCTGGCGTGGAGTCGGTCAAAGAATTGCGCATAGGTCGCGGCGACTGGAAGAATCCGGAAACTAAAATAAAGCGAGCCATACTTGTTTTTGGCGTCAACCCACAAAATCCGGCTATAAACTTTCCAGAAACACCCAGCACCAAAACTCTGCAAAACCTGGGCACAGTTTATTTTGACCGCAATTCACGCCCTGAATTTGGTGCGGTGGCTGAAAATATAAAAAGCAAAGGCGAAGTCACTACCGAATTGAACGATAAAAAGGTCACCGCTAATAATCTGTTCAGACTGGGAACTTCATTTACAGCTGACGGCAATGTGCTTTGCAGCGACTCGACTTTTTTAGAATTGTATCCGCACAGATTTGTCAATCAAATTGAAATTGGTGTCATAAAAGTGAAACCAGGATACTCTGTTGAAGTCGTAAAACGAAATCTTTCTGAAATGAGCGGAAACACTGTGGCTATCAGAACAAAAGAAGAATTAGGCGAACTGGACAAAGTCTACTGGGAAACCGGCACCGGTGTCGCTTTCATTTTCAGACTTGGTGTGGTAGTGGGATTTGTTGTCGGAGTTGTGATTGTTTATCAAATTCTTTCATCCGACGTAATAGATCATTTGCCTGAATACGCCACACTCAAAGCGATTGGATACACAGACAATGCCCTTCTTGCCATAGTGGCACAGGAAGCACTGATTCTATCTATTATAGGCTTCATCCCCGGCATACTTGCATCATTTGTAATTTATGACATGTCCAACGCCGCCACAGGCATGCCCATTGCCATGAATTTGGAAAGAGCTGTGCTTGTATTCACGCTAACAGTGACAATGTGCATGATATCTGCCCTGGTGGCAATGCGCAAGCTGAAAAAAGCAGACCCGGCGACTTTATTCTGAGGTGACTTTATATGCTAATCCAAGTAAATGATCTGAACTTTTTTTATGATGAAGGTGCCTGCCAAAAACAAGTACTGCACTCTGTAGATTTATCTGTATCCGGTGGCGAGATTGTCATTCTGACAGGACCCTCAGGTTCGGGGAAAACCACACTATTGACTTTGCTTGGCGGATTGCGCACTGCTTATGATGGCAGTATAAAAGTACTTGATAATGAGCTTGTGGGTGCAGATTATGAAACACAAGTGGATATTCGCAGACAAATTGGATTTATTTTTCAGGCTCACAATCTATTGTCTTTTCTCACTGCCGAACAAAATGTGTCAATGTCTTTGCAATTTGATAATTTGAGCGAGCATGAAATAGCTGCTAGAGCCAGAGAATGTCTTGCCTCAGTCGGTCTAGAAAATAAATTCGCCAGTTATCCTGAAAATCTTTCAGGCGGGCAAAAACAAAGAGTGGCGGTGGCTCGCGCCCTGGCACGAAAACCAAAAATAATTTTAGCCGACGAACCCACAGCCGCCCTTGACAGTCAATCAGGAAGACAGGTGGTGAGCCTGATGCAACATATGGCTAAAAGCAATGACACAGCCATTATTCTTGTCACTCACGACAACCGTATTCTTGATGTGGCTCATAGAATAATCCATATGGAAGAAGGTCATATAGTAAATAGTAAAGTGCTAGACTATACGCCATG
>CAZEQP010000454.1:0-3828 GCA_964514345.1 uncultured Candidatus Obscuribacterales bacterium | reverse complement strand
CGCCGACACATACTTAATTCCGGTCGCCTCAGGCGCAATAGCCGGCGAATCGCTTATGTGCGCGATTATCGCTATGATTAAAGCTAGCCAGGCAATTATCAAATGACCGAATTACAAACACTGACTATGACCCCGCAAAAACAAGTCGTTTTAAAAACGATAGACGAACTCGGGCGCAAAGTCACCGCCGCAGACGTATCATTAAAATCAGGTCTGCCTGTTTTAAAGGTCGAGGTTGAATTAAATGAAATCGCCTCCGAAACAAAAGGCAATTTAAAAGTAGGCGAATCAGGAGATATCGTTTACAGCTTTCCGGCTAATTTTGAAGCCACCTATTTGAGCCGGGGCATGGAGCTGTTTTTGCAAAAATGCGGAGACTGGTTTTTCAAAGTAGCATTTTTCTTGTTGCGCATTTCATTCGGTGTCATGCTCATTGTTTCTTTTATTGTTGTTGTTTTATTGATCATGCTTGTGATTCTTTTTTACAGCCGCATAGGCGGACGCTCAGACTCCGATTCGGATGATTACGGTGACTTTGACGGCGGCGGCTGGGGCGGCGGCGGATTTCATCTGGGATTCTGGGACTGGTATTTTATTCGTGAAATGCTCTTCTGGAATCTGTATGCAAGACAGGAAGACCGTTACAGCACTTACGACAAGTATAATAAACCTTCAATTGTAAAACCGAAAAACAGCAATTTCTTTTTCAACGTTTTTTCTTTCCTTTTCGGCGACGGAGATCCTAACGCCAATCTGGAAGAAAGAAGATGGGCGATGATAGCCGAAGCCATCCGCGAAAAAGGCGGCGCCGTCACCGCCGAACAACTGGCACCATATACAGGATCAAATGAAGAAGACGCAATGCTCCCGGTTCTGGTCAGATTCAACGGCAAGCCATACGTCACAGAATCAGGCAATATCGTTTATGACTTCTCCTCTCTCAAGGCAACGGCTTTAAGCCCCTGGCCCGGAGAATTGCCCACTTATTTAAATGAATGGACCTGGAAATTTTCCAATGTGCGCTCTGATCAGATGCTGCCTGTTTATATTCTTGCCGCCTTAAATTTCCTTGGAAGCTGGTTTCTTTTCCATCAAATGCAGTTCATCGCCACACTTGCCACCCTGGCACCACTCATTCATGCTCTTGTAATTTACGGCACTCTTTTTCTTGTGGTTCCCGCTTTGAGAGCCTTCGGTCTTTCAATTTGCAACAAAAACATAGAAGCCAGAAACTATAAACGCTTGTCATACAGGAGCGTGCTTGAAAATCCGCCACCTGAACTGGCTAAAAAAATCGAAGAGGCCAAGAGCCGGTCATTCAAGCGCGATGTTCTGACCGATTCCGACAACGTTTACACTACAGAAAAAGACCTTCTAGACCAGGAAATTGATAAATAGAATGCTTATTTCCTTTGTGGCGGAATTGCGTCATACTTTTGCTACTATTCATAGATAAGAGATATGACTGACTATAAAGAGAGCGCAACCTTTTCAGAGGCAGTAAGATGCCTTGAAGCCTTTGATTTCGACAGGGCGGAAGTTCTTTTCAAGCAGACTATCAAAGAACTGGGCTCAACCCACCACCAGTCACTGCTTGCCTACAAGAGTCTTATAAGTATTTCCAGCCAGAATAACGACTACACCAACGCGCTTTATTTATCGCTTGACTTGCTTGACGCCCAGACCAAAGCTTATGGTGCCCGGCACATAGAGTGCTCAAAAACAGTCAACAACATTTACACCATCTGCAATACGTTAGGCGACCGCGACCTTGCTGAAGAAATATTGAAGATGGTCAAAGAGTTCGAAAAATCCTCGATGACCGAAGGTGTAAAAAAACTGCGTGCCTCCAACGGCTACGACGAAATGGAAGCCGAAGAAGCGCAGAAAGAACTGGAAGGGAGCGCGGTCAAACGCGCCATCAAGCAAGCCAAACAACTGGGTGAACCGGAAAACGCCGGCATCACAGGCTATTTTGTTTTGTTCGTGGCAGTAGGTTGCGTGCTCGTACTACTTGGAGCCTGCTTCGGATACGGTCTTACCAGAGGCAACGCAGCAAGACAAAGCCTGGCGAGCGACGCTGCCCAATTCAATCAGGCCGACAGCCTGATGTCACTCAAATTTAGCGACGGCTCAGCTGTGTTTGCTTCAAGCGGCGGCAGCAAAGGTGCAGGCTCCGAGCGCAACTTGCCATATGACGCCTACTCTCTCAATGCGGCTAGTATTGCCGCGCTTCTCGTTACCAACCCCATTCAAAAAGAATTTTGGATGGTTAAAGGTCAGGACAAACTAATAGGACAAAACAACACCGCTTTTTATTCTGACAAAGCACCGGAACAAGTTATCTTGCAAAAGATGCAAGAAGCGCTTACTGCCGCCAATTCTGCTTATACAGAAGATCGTGCTTATCCGGATGAGCCTTTGAAAAAATCTTTGCGCTACGATAACCCGTTCACAATGCGACAAGATTATCCATTCATTCATAAAGCCAAAGTTTCATATAAAGACACCAATCTTGGTACCAAAGAAGCTTTTCTTGCCCACATGGAAAAAGGTGGAACCTGGCCGGGAGAACCGGCGCTGTATCCCGGTTGTATCAATTGCTGTCACCTGTCCATCGAAACAAATTCGTCTTATCTGGATAGTTTTGTAGTGCATGCTTGCGACGGTTCCGGCAGAATTTTTGACGGCAACGGCGGCAAAAAACTGGTGCTCACCTCAGAACGCGGTGAAACAATCACAAACGCCGCATTGAAAAATGCCGCTCTGGAAAAATCAAATGCAATAGCAATCTGGATGGAACCGACACAGCATCCGGACTTAGTGATTATGCTTTTGCAATTGCGTCAAGCCTTGCTATGCGCCTTGCTCGCCTTTCCCTTTTTCTTTCTTGCTTTAGTGATGCCGCATCCCAATGTGAAATCAGCGTCCGGTGTGATCGGACTTATTTTCTTGATATTAAGCGTAGGCTTGATGGCGTTTCGCTTTATTTAAGCGTTTGTGTAATCTCTTCACTTTTGCGCCAGAGCTCTATTGCTTTGTTTTCATTCAAAGCTAGTTTTGACGGTTTGCATATTTTTTCATTTTCAAAATATAAACCGCTCACATCTTTCACTTCATCAGCTCTGGCAAGATAGACTACAGTTTTAGCGCCTTCTGCCGTTGGAACCCAGAACATGCTGGCGGCAAATCGAAATAGATTTCCGAACCAGCCATTGTCCATGCCAAAATTAGTTGCCACCACCCCTGGATGCATGGCATTTACAGTCACACCTTTTGTAAAAAGACGTTTGTGCAATTCTTGAGTAAACCAGATATTAGCAAGCTTAGTATTTCCGTAAGTAGGATATCCGGTTGTGTTTTTTTCTTTTCCAAGCTGATCGAAGCTACTTATTAGAGCCCTTCTGTGGGCGCTGGAAGAGACGTTTATCACCCTGGATGGTGCGGAAGCTACAAGTATGTCTTCCAACTCTAAACTGAGCCAGAAATAGCCGAAATGATTCAAAGCCCAGGTCATCTCAAGACCGTCTGCACTTTCTTTGTGACTGAAAAAAATAGCTCCGGCGTTATTAATCAAAACGTCGAGCTTTTTGTATTTGCTTTTAAAATCAGCAGCAAGCTTTTTCACTTGTTTATAAGATGAAAGATCGCAAACGAAGTAATCCACTACCGCGTCATTATGTTTGTCTTTTATCATCGCAACAGTGTTGCGGCAACGCTCTTCATTACGTCCGACAAGAACAAGTTCAAAATCGGATGCAAGTTCAAGTGCTGATGCCTGACCAATGCCTGCTGTGGCTCCTGTGATAAGACAGATTTTTTTCAAAC
>CAZEQP010000453.1:0-3829 GCA_964514345.1 uncultured Candidatus Obscuribacterales bacterium | reverse complement strand
CGCATTGACCGGAGAAAGCATCACAACTGCAGTTACTGAAGCTTTGCGCGATAAAGTAAATCGACTTAAGAATAAAGAAACAGAAAGCCTATCTGAAAAACTTCTGGCAATCGCACGAAGCTGCGCCTCTCATTTGAAAGGAAAATCATTGCCTGATCATGGCGAGTTTCTCTATGACGAAAATGGTCTGCCAAAATGATAATCGATCCCTCGGCTCTTCTCAGTATTTTGCAGAACGAATCAGATTCAGAAAGATTTATTGAAGCAATTACCAGAGCTCAATCAAGAAGACTTTCTGCAGCCGGTTATGTTGAGGCATCCTGCGTTCTTGATTCAATCAAAGATCCTGTAGCAAGCCGACATCTTGACCTTTTTCTGGACACCGCACGAATAACAATTGAACCGGTCACAGCGGCTCAGGCTAAACTGGCTAGAGAAGCCTATCGTGACTTCGGCAAAAGCAGTGGGCACTTGGCCAGGCTGAATTTCGGTGATTGTTTTTCATATGCACTGGCAAAAGTCTACAATGAAAGTCTTCTCTTCAAAGGAAAAGATTTTTCAAAAACCGACATAGTGTCTGCTGTTTAGAGACAATTGGCAAAACATTTGCCACCACTTGCAATGGCAGCAATAAACTACCCTTCCATCCGACGAAGCGTGATATAGCGCGAAAAATCGGCGTAGGCAAGTTCGCTGTTTCCCGCTTCGTAATAAGCGCAAGACCTCTCTTTGAATGCTTCAGTGTCAGCGGAAAGTCTTATTGCTTCAGTCAGATCCATTATGCTCTGAGCATAATTGCCCATTTCCAGCATCAATTTGCCACGCCTGCGATACGCTTCGGCATATTGAGGATCAAGCAAAATGGCACAGGTAAGGTCTTCCAACGCGACATTCATGTCACCCTGTTCCCATACGATCAAGGCTCGAGCAAAGAAAGCATCGCTATTGTGCGGATCACACTGGATTGAAAGACTGAAGTCTCTTTCTGCATGCCGAAAACACTTCATATAAAAATGAGTCAGCCCCCTGGCATAATAAGCGACACTATTTTCCGAATCTATTTCCACTACTTTTGTATAATCTTCCACCTCTTGCGGAAAATTTCTCAAAGCCGCATGCAGCAAGCCTCTTCCCATATAAAAATTGATATTTAACGGATCGATTTCAATTGCCCGACTATAGTCTTCCACCGCTTCTTTCACTCGTCCGATGCTTTCTAGGGCGATGGCGCGGTAATACCAGCCGAGCGGATCAAAAGGTTCCAGCTTCAACGCACAATTGAAGTCGGCCAGAGCTTGTAGATACGCACCATCTATAAAGAGCAACCAGCCTCTATACGTGAAAGCCTGCCCGTGTTCAGGATTGAGCTCAATGCAGCGATCCAGATCCGCTTTTGCTCCTTGCAAATTTTCTGCGGCCATATAGGCCCTGGCTCTGAAATATAGAGTTTCAGCCAGATTATTACTGCGGTCATGCGCAACGGCCTCATCAAGATTGCGAATTGAATCTTCTATTTTTCCAGCCAGAAGATACGCGATGCCCAGGAAATAGCTGATTCTTTCTTTGCCGTTTCCTTTTCTTTTCAGCTTTTCCAAATTATCGATGGCTTTGTTATATTTGCCCTGATTGAGCTGAGATACAGCATCTTTCAAATCAGCTGAAAATTGCTCCAGACTTAACGATATTCGTTGCATACTTTAACTCACTGAAATTCAATCACTCTTTTGATTTAGCATCAAAAGCATCTATCAGTGACTTGGCAAAAGCAATTGAGCTTTGGTCTTATTTGGGCACGTTGAGCAGTTCTGTGATGTGATTTATAAGTTTTTCTGCTTGACTGCGTCCCAATTCGTCCCAGTGTCCCACGCTGAAGTTCTTTTCTGAGTATTCATCTGCTTCTTCATCGGTCCAACCGATCATATCCAGAGCTCGTCCAAGCAAAGTAAGATAATTCTGGTCAGTTACTTCACCAAAATAGACCGAGTCACCTTCGTCTCCTTCCAGTTCTTCTTCCTGTTCGGTAGGGGCGGGGGCAGTGTTAGCGGCGGCGGCGCCAGTGGTGGTGGCGGCTTCAACCGGCATCGGAGCTGAATCGGCAACACTTACTTGCGGTCCAATTTCGAATTGCTGCTCAGGGCGCGGCGGCTCCGCCTCCTGGAAAACAGGTTCGGGCATTTTCTCGCGTTCAGGCATAGGGGGTGGTTCCACCGGAGCGTTCGACATTGCCTGCCAGGGCGAGTCTTTATCAGTGCTGATTTCCTGGCGTAATTTCAAACTTATGATGAGCTGTCTCATTTCGTCTAACTGACGCGAAATTTCAATAAATCTGCGCTCGCAAAAGGAGCGCAACCCAATAATTGATTCCTGAACCATTTCAGCGTCGCCAATCTGGCGAGGAAGACCAATAAGCTTTGGTGTAATAAGACCTTCAGCTTCAAGCTGGGGACGGATTTGTGTGGTCGGCCATCCCTGTTCCACCAGTTCGCGGATGCGCTCAAGTACAGCCATATCTTCAGGTCTGTATTGTCTTTGTTGACCTCTTCCCCGTTTGATATCCAGACCGAACATGAGCTCCCCCCGACGCAATTGGTGCACAGACAAACCCAGTCTGTTGGCTACGGTGTTTATCGATATTAAGTCTTGAGATGTCATATTTCAGGTCCTTTAGCACCCTATACTTCCAATTTACACTAACTAGCGCAGCTATGCGAGCTACATACAAAATTCCCCCCTTCCCGGCTGCTTAATCCCTGTTCTGATAAAGATGAAAAATCAGGGCACTCGTGCTAACTTATACAGCCTATGCGCAGAGCAATCCTTCTCATTGTCGACGGGTGCGGTGTGGGAGCAGCTCCTGACGCCGAGCAATTCGGCGACCAGAAAAGTTGCAACACACTTGCCAATGTGGCGCGAAATACTGCCAATTTCAGACTTCCCAATCTGGAAAAACTGGGGCTGGGTAATATTTGCCAGGTTGACGGCGTGTCACCGAACAACGCTCCCCAAGGCATCACAGCCAAACTGGAAGAAGTTAGCAACGGTAAAGACACTCAAACAGGACACTGGGAAATGATGGGTCTTGTTTCAACCGAAGCTTTTCCCACTTACCCTAATGGATTTCCACCAGAAATTATCGACCGTTTTGTGATAGAAACCGGAGTGCCTGGCATTTTATGCAATCTGCCCATGTCCGGAACAGATGTATTGCGCGATTTAGGGCAAGAACACCAGCAAACAGGCAAGCCGATAGTTTATACATCCGGTGACAGTGTTTTTCAAATTGCCTGTCATGTCGATACAATTCCTCTGGCTAAACAATATGAAATGTGCGAAATCGCTCGCCGGATACTGGATGGACCTCATAAAGTGGGACGGGTAATTTGTCGTCCATTCAATGGAAAACCCGGTGAATACAAACGATTGAGCGGAGACAGACGTGACTATGCAGTCCCCCCACCCGGAAAACATTTCATGGATCGGCTCATAGAGCAGAATAAGGGCGTGTTCGGAATTGGAAAAATCGAAGACATTTTTGTGAAAACAGGTCTCAGTCATGCTCAACATACTGGATCTAACGCAGAAGGTCTTGATTTGACTTTGAAGGCTATAAACGGAAGCCTTTCTATGTCCGGATTGAAACTGGAAAAGGACTTACCAGACGATGTACGTTTTATTTTCACCAATCTGGTTGATACCGATGCTCTTTATGGACACAGACGAGATGTGGCAGGATATGCCTCTTCCCTGGTGGAGTTTGACAACTGGCTGGGTAAGATCATGTCTAGCCTGGCTCAGGATGACCTTCTTTTGATTTCATCGGATCACGGCA
>CAZEQP010000452.1:0-3851 GCA_964514345.1 uncultured Candidatus Obscuribacterales bacterium | reverse complement strand
TTGCAGAGGTTGGATCAAATTTTTCAATGGAATATGTTCAAGCACTTCACGCACTTCGTGCAAAGAATTCCATATATTGGTGCGGCGGTTCATCGCTTTTACGATGGCGTCTTTCAGTGGGGAAAGTGCAGCCGATATTTGGGTAAAAACATTTGAGCCCATCACTGTCACTTCAAGATCTGAGCGGGCGCGCACAGTGGCTGAACGAGGGCGATTATCCAGTAAAGCGCCCTCTCCAAAAAAGTCTCCCGGACCAAGAACTGCAATCAAATCTTCTGTGCCGCCTTGATGTTTTCTGGAAACTTCTGCTTCTCCTTTTTCTATGACATAAAATTCGGTCCCGCCTTCACCTTCTTCAATAACAGGATCACCTGCAGAATAAAATGCGCGCCAGATGCGTTTTGATCTGTCCGCTTTCAAATGTGCAAGTGTGCGAGGAAAAACAAGATCACATGCCCATTCAAGACCGACTTTCACTATTTGAAATACAGAGGGCAATTTCATCAAATAAACGCCGCGCCAGATAAACCAGGCGGGAAAGCCAGAAAGTCGAATTCCCATGATATCGGCTACAGCGTCATATCCGCCTATGGCGCACATTGAGCCCATCATCTTATAGTGAAACGGTTTTGTGGGTTGCTTATTTATGGTGGCAATAATATTGTCGGCTACTTGTTGAGCCTGACGTTCGGCAAACTGAGCGACAGTGGGACAGATATTTCCATTAAGAGCGTTTACAACTGCAGCGCAATCACCTATCGCCCAGACACCGGGATAGTCGGGGACAGACATGTCGGGGTTGGTGCAGATGCGACCGCGTTCTTTTTTCACAGGTAATTTTTGCACCATGGGCAGTGTGCTTGTTCCAATCGTGCAGATTATGGTGGCACCGTGCACATAACGTTTGTCTTTGAGAGTTATGCCTAAGGGCGTGGCGCGGCTGGCCATTGCATTGAGTAAAATGCGCACACCTGATTTGCTCATGCGGTCCTGGGCAAACTCACGCAGTGATGGCGCAAGCTCAGGCAATATCTGATCTCGTGAATGAACCAGCGTGACTGAAATATCTTCTTCGGCGATATGGCTGAAAAAATTTGCGGCTGCGTCTGACCAGGTCGTTTATTTCTCCTGCCACTTCCACACCTGAAAATCCGGCGCCCACAATGACAAAAGAAAGATGCCACTTTTTTTGCTCCGGGTCGTCGCAAACCTCGGCTTTTTCCATTTGTTCCATAATGTGCGCTTGAAGGGCCAGAGCGTCTCCCACTGTTTTGAAAGAAAAAGCGTGATCGTTCATACCTGGAATGGCTGAAAGGTCACATTTATTACCGCAGGCTATGACCAGATAGTCGTAGCTCATTTTGCGTTTAGTTTCATCGTAAGCTTCGTATTCGATACATTTATGTTCGAGGTTGATTCCTATTACAGATTCAGTCCGGCACCAGACACCTTTGAGCATCTGACGCAAGGGAGCCGACACGTCTTTGGGCTGGAGAGTTCCACCGGCCACCCCGGCTAAGAGCGGGTGAAAAACCATATGATTTTCCTGATTAAACAAGACAATTTCATATTGAGTTTGCGGCAGGGCTTTTCGCAGTTTTCTGGCGCATTTGACACCAGCAAAACCACCGCCGACTATTAAAATTCTGGGGCATGCCATAGTGTTGGAATTGTAGCCCATTTATAGATTTAATATATACCTCAATCATACCCTCAAGGCTGTAAAGCGCCTGAAATGGGCATCGCTTTTGCTTGCCTGTGCTACATAACCCGCGGTAGCAAAGTCCGGGAGGTGCGATATGACGTCATTCTTAATAAGGTTGGTCCTATTGGCCCTGGCATTTCATTTCATCTTGCCCATGATTGGCGGAATTGATGTGCGCGGCGGATTTTTGACATCGCTGGGTCTGGCCCTTGTATTCAGCATCTTAGGTGTAGTGGTGACCTGGGTGGCGGCCGCAATCACAGCGGTAGTGGCTGTCGGTACTTTGGGTATGGGGCTTCTAATTTTAATTCCTTTATGGATACTCGGATTCTGGCTGTTGCCGGCATACACTTTATTGTTGACGTCAAATGTAATGCCGCAAGCGCTCAGCGTATCGGGCTGGTGGCCTGCCATTTGGGGCGGATTAATCACCCTTGTGATAGGTATTGCCACAGATCCTGCTGATCGTTATGTCCGAAATCCAGCCTAGAGCTTTGGCAACAAAAGGTTCTCCCTCCCAGGAGAGGAAGGCTGCGCTCAATAAGTTCCTCATAGCTTACTGGGTGCAGCCCCTTATTGACCGTTTTTCAATCAACTGACTTCAGCTAGAAAGCGCGGAAGTTTTATCGTAAATTTGGTCCCCTTACCGCTTTCGCTTTCACAGCAAATGCGTCCTGAATGAGCTTCTATTATCTGGCGGCAAACATATAAGCCGAGTCCTGTTCCCAGAGGAAAGTCCTTCACTTTGCCTGTGTGATAAAAGCGCTGGAATAAGAATTTTTGAGCATTGTCTGAAATTCCCATGCCATTGTCGGCAACGGTTATGAGTGCGTTTCCGTTATTTGTGTTAACACCCACTTCGACTTTGCCACCATCTTGAGTGAACTTGATTGAATTTCCGATTATATTAAAAAGTACACGTTGAATAGCTTGCCCATCGGCTTTTATTCGCACGGCATCGTCCAGTATGGCACTCTGTAATTCCAGATTTTTCAAGGCGGCAAGAGGAATTAGATCATGAGTGGATTTTTGCACCAGATTGCCCAGGTCAATTTCCTGGTAATCAAATTGAGGTGCATTAACGTCGTAGCGATAAATTTCAAGCAAGTTCATCAGCAGTTGCATGACTGATTCATTGCTGCGTTTCAGAATGCCTGTCACTTCTTGCAGGCGCGGGTCGATTTCGCCGAAATGTTTTTCCAAAATGTACTGATAAAGACGATCTGTTGAAATAAGCGGGTTCTTCAAATCATGCACAAGGGTAGCCATAAAATCGTCTCTTTGCTGAATGAGACGAGAACGCTCAATGGCATAGCGGATGGCGCGAGCCAGAGACCTGCCGTCCAGGTCGCCTTTTTCCAGATAGTCTTGAGCACCTTCTTGCAAAGCTTGAATAGCGATGTTTTCGTCTTCATTACCAGTGAGAATAATAAGTGGATGCAGCGGAATCAGCCTGTGTATGCGGCGGAAAGTTTCAATGCCATTGCTGTCAGGCAGATTTAAATCACACAAAATGACATCGATTGGTTTGGAAGATAAAATCTCGATGCCGTCGGCCACATTTGCAGCTTTTTCCAGCTGATACTTAAATCCGGCTTTGTGTCGCAGAAGAGCGCCGATGGCATGGCAAAACATGTCATCGTCTTCGATTAGTAAAATGCGCAGCTCTTTAGAAACGTCCATTATTTGGACCTGCTAGACCCGCCCTCCCAAATTTGGGAGAGAATCAGTTTTGAATTTTGTGCTAAATAACCCGAGGGATAATTCAATTTAACCCCAGTAAGACAAATAAGTAAAGGTTGCTATGACACATAATTGCGTCAGGCAGCCGTCGTGCTTTTTTAGTTCAAATAGCACTTTAGTTCTATCGCCTGCGGGTTCTTTTTCAGCTTTTTAATGGCTGTCATTTCCATTTTTCTGATTCTTTCCCGGCTCACTTTTAAGGTGCGGGCAATTTCTTCCAGCGTGGCAGGTTTTTTGCCGTCCAGCCCAAATCGGCGGACGAGCACTTCCCTTTCGCGATCGCTCAACTCACTCAAAATCTTTGAAATGTCCCGCAAACGCAAAGCTTTGGATGCCGTAGCATCCGGGTCCCGGCGCTCCGGTCGTTCCGGTTCGAAGCGCCGCTCCGCCGAGCCTGCAGCTG
>CAZEQP010000451.1:0-3853 GCA_964514345.1 uncultured Candidatus Obscuribacterales bacterium | reverse complement strand
GTATAATTTCGTAGTCTGTAAAAATCTCTAACCAGGTACATTTTGTAATGCGCTTATTCAGTCTTTTTTTGTTCGCTGGTTTTTTGGCATTGAATTGTTCTCTCAGCTTCGCCAAACAAGCACCCAAAAAAACAGGTGGGTATGTCAAAACATATAAAGTAACAAAAAAGCAGCCCACCCATAAAAAAACTGCCGAAAAGACTAAATACAAATCCAAAGAAGTACAAGATTTTATGGATGGAAAAACTAACAATTTAAGGGAAAAGGAAAAGCTTTAAGGCTTTTGAACCGGCTCGTTTCTGTCTGTGTATAACTAATGTAAGTTGTTTCAGAAGAACGCTATTTAACTTCGCCAAAACAACTGCAATTGATACACTTTTAGTATGTATAAGAACATCGGATTATTTCTGTGTACGCTTGCAACAAGCATTTTTATCGGAGTTTGCGCGCTTTCGGCAGTAGCGATTCAGCACCATTGGGGCTATTTTGCTGCGATGGAAATTCTTAAGTTGCCTCAAAAAGATTCCTGGGATTATTTTTTTCAAGGAATATTTTCTGTAATCATGCAAACTTACATCATCACTCCCATTGCAATCGGATTGTCTTTTGGTTATTTAAAGCAACAATTCAAAGGCTCAACCTGGTGGAGATGGGCCTTGTTGCCACTTTTGCTAATGCTTTTTTACTTGGTGTTCAAAGATGGCGGCGATTCAATTGGTTTTGATGAACTCACGTTAGCAGGTATCTTGTTGCTAACTGTTGCGATTTCACTATACTTGCCGATGATATTGGCAGAAGCAATATTCATTAGGCTCAGAAAAATCAATAAACCATGGAAAATACTGGCTCCCGGATTGTTGGCTCTTCCCCTTTTTCCAATTTTGAACGCAGTGTTTTCACTGGGAAAAGATTCAAACACCTTATTAGAGGCATCTCTGGATGGGTTTGTATTTTTCTTCGCCGCCATGATTGCCGCTATGTGTTGTAAGAGTAGAACTTTTGGAACCGCTTGTGTTGCGGCTTTGCTTACTATTCTTCCCATACTGTTTTTCAACTCAATTAATCTCTGTTTCAATCTTTTGCATATCGATAAAAACTCCCTCCAGGATCAGTCTTTCGTGTCTTGCGCATTAATTTGTTCGCTTGATATGTCTGCTGTTTTGCTGGGAGCCTTAGCTGGACTGGCTTTATATCGTTTTAAATCAAAAGATCAATTGACAGCCTGACCTTCATTCAAAGCTGCTAAATGATCTAAAATCTTCAAGGCGCAGACGCCACTTTCACTGGAGGTTAGCTATGGATTTAGCTGGAAAAAAAGTGCTCATTATTGCCGGTCCTACATATGAAGACCGCGAGTTGTTCTATCCCTATTACAGATATCTGGAAGCGAAAGCCAAAGTGACAGTGGCAGGGATCGGCGAAAAAAAATATACAGGCAAGTACGGCGTGCCTGTAGAAGTGGACGCTCAAACAAAAGATTTAGTGAATGAAAAATGGGACATAGTCATCATTCCGGGTGGATTTGCGCCGGACAAAATTAGAGTAGACGAATCAGCGCTCAAAATCACTGCCGAGACACTCAAAGCCGGACGCATTGTCGCTGCTATATGTCATGGTCCCTGGGTTTTGGTGAATGCTGAAGTTTGCAAAGGCAAAAAAGTTACAAGTTATGCCAATATCAAACACGATCTGATTAATGCCGGTGCCAACTGGGTGGATGAAGAAGTGGTGGTGGACGGAGGTTTGATTACCTCGCGCACACCTGCCGACCTGCCTGCTTTTTGCGCTGCGATCATAAAACAGGCACAACTGGTAAAAGCCTAACCACCCTTTCTCGTCCGCCTACTTCGGTTTGCAAGGGGTGGGCGGATTGTTAAAGGGGTATTCAGGGCGGGTATACTTTGAAATGGCGTGGGCAAATTTAAGGATATGAACATGGCTAATGTTCTGGTAGTGGATGATGATGAATTTCTGGCAGATCTTGTCGAAACCTGCTTGACGACAAGCGACCACACAGTCACGCGCGTGGACAACGGCAAAGATGCTCTTGAGAAGATGCAAGCAGGCGGCTTTGATCTTGTTCTTCTGGACTGGCAATTGCCCGACATGCTTGGTGTGGATATTTTAGCCAAATATCGTGAAGGAAACGGATCAGCCAAAGTGGTGATGCTCACAGGCATGCGCGATAAACGTGACGAAGTGATGAAATTGGGAGCTGACGATTTTCTGCCCAAACCGTTTAAAATGAATGACTTGATGAGTATGATGTCAAAAGTTTGTCCGTGATATCCCGGCAGCCCAGAAGGTAATTGAATGGCCAACCAACCGGCGGCAAAAAGTGTAAGACAGGCTCTGGAAGAGTCGAAGCGCCGGTTCCTCGCTGTATCAAGCGAGCGGGTGGAAAACGCCCGCAGTTTTGTCACTCAGCTGCAAAATGGCTCCAATCAGGATATTGATGTAGACAAGGTCAACAGTGTCTGTCACATTTTGCACCAGCTGGCAGGAGCCAGCGGTCTTTATGACATGACTGATTTTTCCAATCTGACTGTCACCTGTGAGGAGCTTGCCATCAAGCTGAAACAAACAAAAGGACAGGAGTTTACAACCAACTGTGAACAGCTGGTTGACTTCATCGATTTATTGCGCCACATTATTTCGGTCGAGGCTGGCACCACTAATGATACCAATGTCAGTCAGGAGCGCATCAAACAAGCCATATCAGGCAGTTTTGCCCTGAACGTGCAAAATACGATTCTTATAGTTTCCAATGTGCAAACCACTGCAATAGAGATGAAAAGTCATCTTACCCCAATGGGGTTTGAAGTGCATTTTGCCAAAAACTGGGAAGAAGCCATGGCTTTTCTGGAAAGTCAATCGGCCAAGGGCATTATCATTCAGACGCCTGTTATTGGCGGATCCGCCCTGGAAATAGCTACTGCTGCCCGTTCCAAATTGGAAGGGTCTTCCATTCCGATTGTCTTTTTTGGAGAGGAAGAAAACTTCCAGAACAAAATCAAAGCAATTAAAGCCGGTTGTGATGCTTTCATTGAGAATAGTTTGAAAGGCAAGAAGTTGGGCGAACGTATCAAGCGTGTTTTCGCCAAAGTGGAGCCCAAAACTTATCGTGTGCTTTTAGTCGAAGATGACACTGTGCAAGCCTCCATCATGAATACATTTCTTGCAAGCGGCGGCTACGAACCTAATGTTATTACAGACCCAAGCACCTTTGAAGAAGCGTTGCTTTCTTTCAAGCCGGACATTATTTTACTTGACGTTATGTTGGGTCAGGTTACCGGTTTTGAATTGGCTAAATATGTCAGACAAAACGAAAAATTCACCACCACACCAATTATTTTTCTTACCACCCAGAACCAATTGCGATACCACATAGAAGGGGCCAGGTTAGGTGACGATTATCTTATTAAACCGGCTCCACCTGAGCTTCTAATAGCAACAATCGCCGGGCGTCTGGAGCGCTATAAAGTTCTTGCCGACCAGATAGGCAAGGATGCTCTGACCGGCACGCTCAATCATGCCGAATTCATGAATGCGGCAAACGAAATGCGAAACAAAAGCGGCACTAAAGCCTGTGCAATTGTTGTGGACATCAACAAGCTTGCACTTATAAATCATGAGCATGGTTATGCCACAGGCGAGAAAGTTATAGTCGCCCTGGCCGATTTATTGAAAAGCGTGATGCGAAGTCTGGGAACTCTGGGCAGAATTGCAGGTGATGAATTCGGCATCCTGACCGACAATCTGAGCGACAAAGAAGTACTAGATCTGGCAGGATATTTGTGCGCCGAGTTCAGCAAGAAACAGTTCAATTCTCAGTCGGGTACATTTAATGCCG
>CAZEQP010000450.1:0-3853 GCA_964514345.1 uncultured Candidatus Obscuribacterales bacterium | reverse complement strand
TTCCGGCACGTTCTTCTTCCGCAGTTCTGGCACGTGGTACATCATCTTGAGAAAAAGACGCTACAGCTTTTGTGAAATCCTGATAGCCACTTTCACAGTACATTATTGAGTTGATATATTCGCCACGCAAAGGATCTTCAGCGGATACCTGTCTTCCGCCGGCACGTCGGTCTCCACCAACCGGGCCTCCATCAAATCCTGGAACTGTGTCAATAGTCGACATTAGTAAAGTGTCTCCAATAAGAGGCAACGCCAGTGCTGCGGGAATTACGTAGTAACACATTAATTAAAACACGCACAAGGGCAATGTCAAGAACATTTAATCTTGCCCCCCGGTTTCTCCCACTTGACACTACGGCTCACTAAATTACAGATTTTGAGCTATAATCTAGACAGTCTAGATTAATGGCGAAGAAAAGAAATGTCCAAAAACTGGCAATTACAAGAAGCAAAAAATAAATTGAGTCAGGTCGTTGACGAAGCTCTTAATAATGGTCCTCAAACCATCACACGCCACGGTAAAGAAGTGGCGGTAGTAATTTCTACATATGAATACAATCGCTTGGTCGCATCCAAAATGAAGCTATCTGATTTTTTTCAAAATTCTCCACTGGCAGAGATTCAATTAGACCGAGACAGAAGTCCGCTTAGAGACCACAATGAAATTTCTGATTGATACTTGTGTCATATCCGAGCTGGCGTCTAAATCGCCTAATTCAAACGTCACGAATTGGATTGACGACCAGGAATTGAAAAACCTTTATTTGAGCGTGCTTACAATCGGAGAAATAAGACGCGGAATTGAAAAGTTGCAAAACCAATCCCGCAAAGAACACTTATTGAATTGGCTTGAAGATGAGCTGCTCAAGAACTTTCGTTCTCAACTTATCGAGCTCGATTTAATTACCATGCTCACCTGGGGAGAACTCACGGGCCGCCTGGACAAAACTGGAAAACCGCTGTCTGCTATTGATTCCTTAATCGCTGCCAGCGCACTGAGACATGACTGTGTTCTGGTCACTCGAAATGTTGGTGATTTCAAACACTCAGACGTTGAACTGTTGAATCCCTGGGATTAGATTTACGGGCTTAAATATCTGAACCAAGTGCTTCAAGGTCAGCTAAATCTTGCGGTCGGCCAGATGCGCGTTTGTTTTTACATAGACTGCTTAAATCAATAAGCGCAATTTCAAGACCTTCCACCTCCACTTTCACATGTTTGGAGTAGCAATCTGAAAATTCAACTCCATCAATTGAGGACAAAAGGTCAATCCTAGAAGGTGGATAGCCCAACTGAACTACTTGATTAGCAGAAAGAAAGTCCTTTGCCTTGAGCCCTAAAGAACCGAACCCGAATTGAGACAGAGCCACGAGCAGATTGGACACATTGGAGTGCTCACTCTCCAACCAAATATCCAAATCCTTCGTGTATCTGGGGTGTCCATGTGCCGCAACAGCATAACCACCTACAAGTAAATATCGAACCCTATTTGCATTTAGTAATTGTATAAACTCTTTGAAGTCTTGGTTCAGCACCGTACCTCCATAGATGAAACTCTTGCCTGATCAATTCCAAAGCTTTTAGTCTTTCTTCAAAAGTCTGACTCTGCCAGTACGAAAAATCGCTAGACTTCTCGTGAAGACCTTTTATCGACACAACCTTTTGAATTCTTCGTTCAATACGGGGATTCATATATCCATTTTACAGCTTCCAGCACACATTTACAGACTGGGCGCGTTATTTCCAGCCATTTGAGTAGCCGACTGCGGCCTTGTCCGTCCATAATCCGGAGGAAGCACTCTGAGTTCTACCAGGGCCGCCACACAGCGACTTTGCACCGCCTGGTCATTAGGAGCCAGTTCCATAGCCTTATAGTATTCCTTTATAGCTTGATTGAGCTGGAGATTTCCTCTAAAAGAATCAGCCAGAGCCAGATGTGAATTGGCATCATTGGGATTTTTCTTGGTGTCCACAATTAGCCAGGGCACTGCTTCTTGATGATGTCCGGCGGCGGCTGCGGCGAGCATATTTGCCTTGCGGAAATTGTAAGCAAGCTGCAAATCTTCTTCTGAAGGTCCAGGCAGTGGAGGTCCGTTGTATCTGATCTGGATTTCACGCACATGAGTATCATTGGGCGGGTGAGAAAAAGCCACGTAAGTATTGGAAGTCCATGAATAGACAGAAGTCAGATGTGATCTGTGATCGAATGTCTGCTTGGTCATGGGACCGAACATATTAGGCAGGTCATTCATAGTCAGACGTGAATTCTGTAAATGAATAGTGAATTTGGAATCAGTCGCAACTTCCGGATGCGGTCCATTCTGCTCCAGGGCATAGCGGACGACCCGACCCGGTTCTTGATACCAGTGATAGTTCTTGTGGTTGTAGGGAACCTGTTGGTGTCCTTTCTCTGGTAAACCGATGACATACTGCAAATACTCTATGTTCATGAGCTCCGGCTGCAGTACAAGCTTGTTCACCAGTCCGGTAATTTCGGGATCTAGCAAGTTCGAGCTTACATTTCGCGTATTGTTGCCGCCGTTATATTGATTATTTTGGTTGCTCTGATAACCCTGAGCCCATAAGGGATTGCTCAAAAGGGAATAGGACAGAATATTAGTAAAAGCAATAGAAAGCGCAATATAAAATGATTTGCCTTTCATGATGCACCTCTTCGAAGAGACAGCGGGAAGATTTCCATGGTCTGCGACCATTCTCCAAGAAACCGACTAACTCGGTTCGGAGCTCAATTATAAGCAATATTAAGCATCTCCTGACTACTCGTTAGCATTAATTAACCTTTGTTAATAGCAAAACCCTCTTGGCAACCGGCTTTTGCCCACCGTGGTAAGCTTGTCGCGTTTGAGTGGGGGCGGCAAGAGTGTCTAAAATGAACCGTTTTACATTAATAGCTTTATCAGTTTCTTTGTTCTCTTTTATGGCACCGGCACAAGCTGAATCTATAAGCTATCCCGACACGCAGCGCATTCAACACGTGGACACGTATCATGGCACCGCTGTTGAAGATCCTTATCGCTGGCTTGAAAACCCACATGATGACAGGACTAAAGCCTGGATAGAAGAAGAGAATAAAATCACCCAGAGCTATTTGCAAAAAATTCCGGTGCGTGAATCGATCAAAAAACGCCTGACTGAGCTGTGGAACTTTGAAAAAATGCAGGTGCCTTATGAAAAAAACGGCAAACTGTTTTACAGAAAAAACTCAGGTCTGCAAAATCAGGATGTTTTGTTCGTTCAAGATAGCGCTGATTCCAAACCGAGAGTTCTTCTAGATCCAAACACACTTTCCAGTGACGGCACGGCATTTCTTGCCGGAACGGCAGTAAGCGAAGACGCAAAATATATTGCTTACGGCATTTCAAAATCAGGCTCCGACTGGCAGGAATGGTTTGTCAGAGACATCGAATCGGGCAAAAACACGAGCGACCATCTTGAGTGGATAAAGTTTTCGTCTGCGTCCTGGACTAAAGACGGAAAAGGATTTTATTACTGCCGGTATCAAAAACCGAATGAAGCCGAAAAGTATCTGGTGAAAAATCTCAATCATGAGGTCTATTACCATAAGCTTGGCGAGGATCAGAGTAAAGACCAACTTATATATAGAAGAACGGACCAGCCGGAATGGTTTTTCGATCCATATGTCACAAACGATGGAAAGTATTTGATTTTCACCGTGGTAAAAGGATCCGAAGCCACCAACAGACTTTTCTATAAGGATTTGAGCCGGCCTGAATCTAAGATTGTCGAACTTCTCACTAAAAACGACGCCAAATACGAATTCATCGACAACGACGGCGCCAATTTCATTTTAAAAACAACAGCCGATGCACC
>CAZEQP010000449.1:0-3855 GCA_964514345.1 uncultured Candidatus Obscuribacterales bacterium | reverse complement strand
GAAACAAAATCACAGTCAAATCTCTGGAGGCCGGTTCCATTGCATAGTCCAGCAGCAAAAAAGGATGGGATTTGGGGAGGCATTGCCAAAGCCTCTGATTGGCTCAACACGCGCATCAAAAATATAGACATTTTTGACGAGCACTATCAAAACGAAGCCAAAACAAATCCCTTTTATGCACTCGGTCCTATTTTCTACCTGGTCTGGTTCATCACCATGGCTACAGGTCTCATCCTTATCATGTGGTACATCCCCAGTAAGGCTGTGGCTTTCGATTCTATTTTAGATATACAAACCAAAGTGCCTTTCGGCAATTTGATGCGAGGCGTGCATAAATACGGCGCAGACGCCATGATTATTGCAGCCACTATGCGTGTATTTCGTATGTTCATTATGGCCGACTACAAACCGGGTAAAGAATTGAACATCGCCATCGGGCTTGTGATGCTGCTTCTGTCCATGTATTCCGGTCTGACCGGATATCTTTTGATCTGGAACCAGCGCGCATTCTGGGCTACCAAAGTATTCGCCACATTCCCCACATATATGGACCAGTTCCCCATCATGGGCGACTATTACGAGCCTCTGGTGAAGTCGCTGCACCTTGGTTGGAACACGGCTGAAGTATTGCTTGGAGCAGGGGGCGCCATCACGCAAGAGACAATCACTCGATTCTTCTCATTGCACCTGGCATTCTCTTTGATACCACTTATTCTTGTCGAAATTTATTTCTACAACAATAACTATGTGCGCATGCCTTTGAACTGGGTCAAACGCAATGTGGTCGGCTTGATGCTCATCATCACAGCCATTGTGTTGCCTGCCGCCCAAGGCAGACGCTCTGACCCTGATGTCACGCCGCTTCCCATTTTGTCTGACTGGTACTTCCTTGGTTTGTATCAGATGTACAAATATCTGGAACCTGTAGTTGCTACCGAAATTACGATGGTAATTCCGGTCTCAGTAATTCTTCTGCCCTTCCTGGATACTTATATTTCAGGTCCCGGTGAAAAGTCACTAATGAAGCGGCCTTTCATTTTTATGATGACCATCATGGGTGGTGTCACCTGGATCGTCTTCTCACTTTTGATTATCGCCAACATCGCCAATATACATAACGACCCGCCCTTCTGGCGCGCATTCATGTACCTCTTGATTGACGTAGGCATCATCTGGCAACTGGTATTGCTCTGGCAAAATCCGGATGTGAAAGAGAAAGCCAAAGGCACAGTGCCTTGCATAATCATGGCTTTGATTGGAGCCACCCAGGCATTCTGGGCCTGGGTCTACTATTACATGGCCAAGACAGAAATGTTTATGTCCCCATTGAGTCAGGCTGGAGCTTATATTCTGTGCCGTCCTTTCATGGGAGCCGACGCACAAAAAACTGAAGAGCTCATTCAACAGCTTGTGCCTAAAGGCGCTCAGATGCCTTATAACACAGACTTTATCGTAGCCATTCAAACTCGCTGGCTGGCTAAAGTTCCAAACGGTGAGCAACTTCTAAATCAACTCAAAGAAATTCAAACTCACACAGGACCGCTTGATTGGATCTACAAACTTGTCCCCACCTTTAATACTGACGAACCAATGTATAAAGGCATGATGGACTTCATGATTTCAAACAAATGGGCCTGGGACTATGTCACATTCACCAACCGTATGACCAAAGGCACTGAAGCCAATTATCCGCTTCCTGTACCTGAAGTTGACTGGTGGTGGATGATTGCCGGTCTCATCACCACAATTGCTCCTATCATTGTTTATTTTGAGTGCAAAAAAGCAGCCGCTTCTATTCCGGCTAAACCGGCTCCGTCTGCCGCGGCACCTGCGGCTGCACCTGCCGCCAAAGCAGAAGCCAAGAAAGAAGAAGCTAAAGAAGATACTAAAGAGTAGTGAATCAAAAGGACGACGGCAAGGGCAAGAAAGTGGAAACAGCCTACAAAAAAGTGAAATTTTCGTACAAGCTGGCTAACTTCGTCGCTGCAGTGATCGCTTTGTCCTGGTTCTTTGAAGGCACACGCAAAATTCAAGAAGCAGCCACGATGCCGCATATCCTTATATTGCTTGCCGGGACTGTTTTTACTTTATTCTTTCTGGCCATTCATTCTTTCTGGATTTATATCGAAGAAAAATCAAAAGGCACTCTGGTCAAAAGAATCGCTTTGTTCGAAAAGATTTTGACAATGACTGAAAAGCAAGAAAAATCGCAAGATAACGAGGAACTGCATGGGTAACATTCGAGCAGCATTAGTTGTGTTATTTGCACTGGGGTGCGTCTATTTCACCATGGCAATGCCCTGGGCTGAACACAATATGACCGCCACCAAAGAAACTGTGCCGCACACAATTAAGTTGTTGTATTTGACCGACCCGACAATAAAATTGTTTGATGCCTATGCCGCTCAAAAAGAGAAACATGAACAAGAATTGAAAAACAAAAATGCCGAAGGCAATCTGGGTGAATATGTCTACGCTCTTGTAATGGGCATAGCCATGATCCTGGCAGCTTTAGCCATTATGTCAATCGGTAGTGAAGACGAAGTCGAAAAAACCGTCCTCCCGTCTAAGGGTTAGGACATCGAAGAGTTAAGGGGACCGTAAAGAATGCAAGACAAGGCGGAAAAAGCAAGCTTCTTTCAAACCATGTTTCTCGAACCAGAGAAATGGATAAATAAGCTCGTCACAAGCAAATACAACCCACTTTATTATCATGGTGCGTTGCCCCAATTCATCATGTATGTGCTCTTCTTGAGCGGTTTATTGTTGTTCGCTTATTACGTGCCCACAATCGACAACGCTTACTTTTCAAAAAATCTTGTTAACGCATTCACCTCGGTAGACTACATCACCAACACCATTCCTTTCGGAGCTGTGGTGCGCGCCATCCACCGTTATGCAGGCGACGCTATGGTCATAGCCATCTTGCTGCACATGGTGCGTGTATGGTTCACAGATAGATTTCGTCAATACAGATGGGTGCAGTGGCTTTCTGGAGTCGTGCTCCTTCTTATGGTCATGTTCATCGGTCAGACCGGTTATTACTTAATCTGGGATGAACGCTCACTTCTTCTAACACGCATGACAGTATCGGCATTCGAAGCTCTGCCTGTTATCGGTGAGCCGCTCAAACACTGGTTCTTGAATGGACGCAATATCACCAACTTGACCCTTTCCAACTATTTGTTTATCCACATCGGTCTTTCATTTTCACTGTTGTTTGCTCTGTGGATCCACTATGTGCGTATGACCCGTCCGGTCATCTCACCGCTTCCGGCACGCAACTACATATTGGTGCCTTTGATACTTATTGCAGTTTAGGCGTTCCCTGTTACAGAAACCGAAATTGCCAATCTCAATATGCAACCGACAAGCATGGAAATCGATTGGTTCTTCCTGTGGCCCTACTGGCTGTTGTCTTCAGCCGGTTCAGGCGGTTACTGGTTCTGGATAACCCTTTTGCTTGCAGTTTTGTGTTTGATACCACTGCCATTTTTGTATGGCGCAAAAGCAGTGGAAGCTGCCGAAGTGGTCACCAACAAATGCACCGGCTGCAGACTCTGCTCGCTTGACTGTCCTTATCAAGCAATTGAAATGGTTCCTGCCCCCGCCGGCTCCAGATTCAAACTGCTTGCCACAGTCAAACCTTATCGTTGTTCCGGTTGCGGAGTTTGCGTGGGAGCCTGCGCCTTCGACGCGATTGACCTGCCCGATTTGCCTGACGCCCAGGTAAATTTAAAAATCAAAGAGTTGCTTGAAGCTAAATAAAAGGTATTCAAAACATGGCCGAAGAGAGAACAGTAATAACACTCATTTGCGAAAGAGCAGCAGATATCGACACTCTTATCAATGATA
>CAZEQP010000448.1:0-3862 GCA_964514345.1 uncultured Candidatus Obscuribacterales bacterium | reverse complement strand
TACGGCAATTCGGACCTGGTTGAGAACGCCGGATTGGAGGAAGCGCTGGGTGAAAGGAACGGCAACGGCAACGGCAACGGCAATGGCAATGGCAACGGCAATGGCAATGGCAAGCCCAAGACAGACGCTCAAGTCACAGCCGAGGAGCTTACTAAGGATATTGAAAAATTGGGTCCGGCTTTCGTTAAATTTGGTCAGCTCATGTCCACACGTTCTGATTTTTTGCCGCCGACTTATCTGGCGGCGCTGTCCAAGTTGCAGGACAATTGCGAGCCTGTGCCTTTTGCCGATATTGAAAAACGAGTGGAATGTGAGCTTGGGGTTCGGATATCCAGGGCTTTCAGAGAATTCAATTATGAACCTATAGCCGCTGCTTCTCTGGCACAGATTCACAAAGCGGTGATGCGCGACGGGCGTGAAGTGGCGGTTAAGGTGCAGCGACCTGGAATTAGAGAGAGTATCTTGGAGGACCTTGAGATTTTGACTGAAGTTGCCGACTTTTATGATAAGCATACTGACGTCGGCAAAAAGTATGAATACAGCGTAATGCTTGATGAATTCCGCAAATCGGTTTTGGAAGAACTCGACTATAAAAAGGAAGCTCATAATTTAGAAACCTTGCGAAACAATTTGAAAGAATTTGATCTTATTGTGGTGCCCGCACCAGTTCATGATTACAGTACGTCGGTAGTATTGACTATGGATTTTATACGGGGCAAAAAAGTGACCAATGTTTCCAAGCTGGAGAGGTTGGAGCTGGACGGTGCGCCTCTGGCGGAGGAAGTTTTCAGTGCTTATTTGAAACAGATGCTCGTAGATGGGATATTCCATGCCGATCCACACCCGGGCAATGTTTTTCTTACAGATGGTAAACGCATAGCCTTACTCGATCTGGGAATGGTGGCACGTTTAAATCCGCAGTTGCAAAACAAATTATTGCAACTTGTTATAGCAATCAGTGACGGGCGCCCAGACAAAGTCGCTAATGTGTCTGTCGACATGGGAGAACCTAAGGACAATTTTGATGAAATAATGTTCCGCCGGCAAATAGCCATTTTAGTTCAGAAAGATCTTGACACAAATCTTGAAGGAATGCAGGTTGGTCAAGTAGTCCTGGGAGTGACCAAAGCTGCTGCAGACTGTGGAATCCGCGTGCCGGCTGAGCTTACAATGGTAGGCAAAGCCTTGATGAACCTTGATCAAGTTGGACAGACGCTGGATCCTAAATTTGATCCAAACGAGTCGGTGCGAAAAAATGCAGCGCACATAATGCAGCAGCGTTTGATGCAGGACCTCACGCCTGGTCGCATTGGCGACAACTTGATTGAGGCTCGGGATTTCATCGAAAAGCTGCCTAATCATATAAACAAAATTCTTGATCTGGTGGCACACAACAGGCTTTCAATGAAAGTTGTTGATGAAAAACTACTGGTCGATTCAGTGCAAAAGGTGGCGAACAGAATTAGTTTATCGCTGATATTGGCGTCACTTATTATTGGTGCGTCTTTATTTATGCAAGTGGAGACTGATTTTGAAATTCTAGGTTATCCTGGACTTGCTATGATTTGCTTTGTCGCTGCGGCGGCAGGTGGATTTACTCTGGCAATTCAGATTGCTTTCTATGACCAGAGACCGCAAAAGTTAAAAGAAAACGGGCCGCCCCACAGGATTTCCAGCTGAATTTTAGTTTGAGTCACTGGAAGGTACTTTCATTTTCATCACTTTGCCGGCTATGCGCTGCTGCAAAATATTAAGTCTGATTGTGTTTTCTCTTGCAATAGCCAGAGCATCTGTGTTTTCCAGTGGCTCGTGCTCGGCTTTTTGAAATAAAGATTCGCAACTCTGTGAAAGCTCGCGTATCTCTTGAATCTCATCTAGACACGAATCAAAAACAGAATTTCCCATGTTGTCTTGCAGTCGCTCAAGCATTTTTTGCAGATTGGAAAGCAGAGTTTTTTGATGGTCCAATGTAGAAGTCAGGTCGTTCAAGTTCTTGTTTACCTTCTATTTTGTCTTAGTATCGCATAGAATTCTTATCGGGCGGGAAGTCAAGATCTTTAGATAAGGCGCAAAGGTTATCATGAAAATTGACTGGTAGGTGCGCTTGAGGCTATTTAGATTGAATAGAGCCTGTTTAAAAAATTTCAGTTTTTGTATGGCGGTAGCATTTCTTTTTTTCCAAACTTTGGACTGGAAATCTTTTGCTGCCCCGCCGGCATCCAAGCCAAATACGCAAGCCAAACTACTAAAAGGTAACATCAATCAATTGCTGGTGCTTTGTTCTTATGCCGGTATCACACTTGACAAAGATGTACTGCCTGCAAAAGTATCCAAAATAAAACTGGGCACACCGGCTGCATATTCCGGTTTGTCTGAAAATGACCAGGTGCTTGGCGCTACTGTAGAAAAGGATCAACTGAGTCTGCAAGTTGCAAGAGCAGACAAGAAATTCTCTTTGCGGCTGCCGCTCAGTGCCGCCGCCCTCCGTGCCGCCACTAATGCTGGTGCCAACACACCGCTTCCAGATTTGAAGTTGGGAAAGGCTCCCAAATTTGCGCCAATCACAGGACGCGCGGTTTTAGGTGCGACCAATGAAACCAAAGAACAGAAAGCGGCGTTCAACGCTTTTTGCCAGAGTCACAGCACCAATTTACCCGGCGCCAAGCCGGTATCGCAGTATAAAGATATCCGCGCTCTCAAAGATTATGACTTTGTAGTGCTTGTGGATCATTCAGGTTCAATGAGACAAAGTATTTCGGGAACCACAAACGTTGCCGATTCAAGCCAGGAGTTAAACAAATGGCAATGGATTCAAAACCAAGTTTCAGGTGCGGCAAGCGAGCTTTCGGATGCTTTCAGAAAAGGCATCAAGCTTATTATGTTCGCCACCGATTATCAAGTTTATGATCAGCGTCAAGCCGGAGAGCTGGTGGAAATATTTCGCAGAACCAAAGCAGAAGGCGACAATTTCTTAATGCCGCCATTGAGGGAAGTGATCAAACAAAAAATAACATCGGGCAGACCGATGGTGATTTGTGTCGTCACCGACGGACTGGTGCTCTGTCCTTACAATGACCTGAGAGATTGCATAATCAACACCACAAAAGCCATTCCCGGCAAGTATGATTTGATGATTTACTTTCTCGTCGTAAACAATAAGAACCCGGACGCAGACCTTATGTCTTTGAAGGAAGACTTGATACAAGAAGGTGCCTTGCACGACATTGTGAATGTGAAAACATTCGATGAGATAGATAACAAGGGATTGATTAAGTCCCTAATCGAAAGTGCCTCCAATTGAAAATCGAATTACCGATAGATGAAGTTCTTACGGATATTGTCGATTCGATTCGGCAGTCGGGTTCGGTGATTGTGGTGGCAGAGCCTGGTGCTGGTAAAACCACACGTGTTCCGCCTGCTTTTCTGAATATGATAGAGCCGGATAAACAAATTATTCTGCTCCAGCCCAGACGTGTTGCAGCCCGTGCGGCTGCCGCCCGGATGTCTGAAGAACAAGGCACCATTCTTGGTGAAAAAATAGGATATCAAGTCAGGCATGAAAATCGTTCTAGAGCTGAAACTAAAATTTTAGTTTGCACTGAAGGAGTCTTTCTGCGCAAATTGCAAGAAGACCCGATGCTTGCAAATGTGGGAATCGTGATATTTGATGAATTTCACGAGCGCAGTTTGGACAGTGATCTGGCACTGGCTCTGGTGCGTCAAATCAAATCCGATTTGCGTCCTGATTTAAAAATCGTGGTCATGTCGGCGACTCTTGATGCCTCGGCGGTGAGCTGTTATTTGAATGAATGTCCAATCATCCAGAGTAAAGGGCGCAATTATCCGGTCGAGATGGAATATT
>CAZEQP010000447.1:0-3866 GCA_964514345.1 uncultured Candidatus Obscuribacterales bacterium | reverse complement strand
GGGGAGGGACTTGACCCCTCACAGCAAAGCCACACGCCCCTCAAACGTGCGCGTCTGCCAATTCCGCCACCCGGACTGATAAGCGATCTTGCGATCGGAGGGAACCATAAAATTATGCCATAAAAGGGCTCATTTGGAACTCATGTTAAAGCATTAATGCCTGTCGGCAAGGCAAAAGCCTCTACAGTTCTTGGTTTTGAATAAGTAAACCAGTATTATTTTCTCTTGACGTCGCGTGAATTGTTAGTCCCCATGAGGGTTTAGGGTATATATCGTGTAAGAATTTATCTTAAAATCGCGAAATTCAGGCTATATAAGGGAATAATGGGGAATGTGGCTAGCATTGACTATCTAACGTAAAATTTAGAAAGGGAGCCAAGGGTCTAACCAAGTCGAATGATTGAGATGCATGTAGCTGTAATTGCACTTGATGCCCGTAACGGGCATCCAATTGTTCTTCTTAACGACGCTACCAAAAGACGAGCATTGCCCATCTGGATTGGTATGGCTGAAGCCCAAGCGATAAGTCGTGCTCTTGACAATGAAAAACCGGAGCGTCCAATGACGCACGACTTATTATTGAATGTAATAACTCAGCTCGGCTACAGAGTGGACCGCATTGAAATCAACGAACTTTCCTCATCCACTTACTACGCAACAATCCGGCTTGTGATAAGCGACTCAAGACTGGACACAACCAAAGCAATCGACGCCAGGCCCTCTGATGCCATCGCTCTGGCTTTAAGGGCCAAAGCCCCTATTTTCGTTTCACCACAAGTGGTGATGGAAGGCACTGTGCCTGCCGATTACGAAAAAGACGAAGTGGAAAAAGAAGAATTCAAAAAATTCATCGATGGCTTGAATGCCTCCGATTTCAAATTTTCTGGTGAGTCGGGACATACTGACTAAAATCAGTAATCAGGACTTGTTGCGGCTCAAAGCTGATTTCAAGGCTGTTTCGAGCGTCACTATTTTTGCTTCAAGCTGTTTTTCTTTGTCGGACTGAATTTCATTTGAAAGCTTGGCGTCTTGTTTTTCCCATTCTTTTTCAATCTGACCGGATGCGATTTTTTTAGTGGCTCGCACCATGGCAAAAGACAGTACAGACACTGCACCTAAAATGTAAGTGGACAGAGCCAGATAGCCGGGGGCAAAATCCATATCGTTTCCAAAAAGTGACAGCTTTATGGCAGTTGTGTTGCTTGCCGCCAGAGCTAAAACAATGACCGCGGTAGCAGCACTGAAAATAACGGGACCGATTAGTTTGTTCATTTATTTGCCTTCCAGTTTGGAAAGGAGGGAAGCAAAATCCGCGGGGGGATCGACTTGCAATTTTATCAATTCTTTGGACACAGGGTGAGTGAAAGCCAGTTTATAAGCGTGAAGCGCTTGTCCGGCAAGTCCCAGTTTTGCCCGTTTTGCCTCGTTTCCGGTAGTTTTGTGATTGTAAACAAGATCACCCACCACAGGCGCATGGAAGTGCGCCATGTGCACTCTAATCTGGTGTGTTCTTCCTGTTTCCAGATCCAGTTCCACCAGGCAATAATTGGTGAAATCGGTCAATACTTTATATCTAGTGACAGCCCGTTTGCCCTTTTCGGTTATCGCCATGGCTTTTCTGTCTTTGGGATTTCTGCCTATAGGTTTGTCGACTGTCCCTTCTTTGATTTTAAGATGGCCTTCAAGAATGGCTAGATAAGTCCTTCTGGCAGACTTTTCAGCCAGCTGCCTGGCTAAATCCTGGTGGGCAAGATCATTTTTTGCCACCATGATAAGACCTGATGTGTCCTTGTCCAGCCGGTGCACGATGCCCGGACGCATGGTGCCTGATATGCCGGACAGGTCTTTGCCGCAATGAAACATCACCGCGTTTACCAGTGTGCCTGAATGTACGCCTGCTCCCGGATGAGTAATCATGCCTGCAGGCTTGTTTATCACAAGCATATTTTCGTCTTCAAAAACAATATCGAGCGGTATATTTTCCGCCTCCACAGATAGTGGCACCGGCGCAGGCATATTTACACTTATGGTGTCACCTGTTTTCAGTTTTAGAGAAGCTTTGCCTGTTTTTCCGTTTACCTGCACCAGCTCTTGTTCGATTATTTTTTGCAAATAAGCCCGGCTGTGCTCGGGTAACTCATAAGCCAGAAATTGATCCAGACGGCAAGATGAGGGCAAGTCCGCATTTGATTCAAAAATGATTTCGAGCTCTTCTTCAGTCATTTTGCAATTTTTGTAGGTCTTGTAATTTTTGTTTTTCTTGTTTGTGTTTTTGCCACAAAGCTATATAAAGAAGAACAATGCCCACGTCTATTGAAATGTCGGCGACATTGAAAATAGGAAAATTGATGAAAGCAAATTCGATAAAATCGGTCACTTTGCCGAAACGATAACGGTCAATCAAATTGCCAATGGCTCCGCCAAGCAAAAAGCCTATGGCTGCTCGCTCTATACTTATTGGCTGAGGTCCTTTTATTTCTTTTTTCAACCACCAGAATAAAATCGCCAGTGTAAGCAATGTGGCGGCTGATGAAATCAAAAAGAAATTGTTTTGTCCAAATGAAAAAGCGCCGCCTGTGTTTGAAGTAAGACAAAAATTGATCAATCCCGGAATGGCGGGATAACGTTCGCCAGGTGTCAACTGGCTTTTGGCCATATATTTGCTTGAGACGTCTGCGGCTAAGCTGAGCAAAAAAAATAATAGAGTGAGCAGCTTTGAAAATTTATTCAAGAGTGTCGTCGCTATTGCTGTCGCTTTCGGGTGTTTTCTTTTCCGGATCTGGTGCAGGTGCTGTAGACGCTTTAGGAGTGCCGGCTGCTTTAGTGTTCGGTTTAGTGATTGGAGTGTTGAAAGGAACAACATTCAAGCGTCTGGTTATATAAGTAAGACCTTTCAGTTTTTCTTTTTCCAGATCTGTGATGCCTATAGTTGCCATCAAAAGCTCATTATGATTGGTCGAGTTTGCTCTAATCACCCGCTCAAGAGCCTGGGTGTCTTCTTCTATTGGCTTCCAGACTTCTTTATGTGTTACTTGCGGATATTGCAATGGCTCTGAAGTTATCGAGCCCACAGCAAGTGATTCGGGCGGCAGCTGCACAGAAAGACGAGCCGAATATTCCTGACCGGCTTTCACTTGTTCCGGTGCCACAAAAGTGGCTTTCAGATTACGGGCGACACCAAATGCCACTTTCACTCGTTCATAATCTATTCTGTCGCCGATGATTTTCCAGTCGTCGCCGACCTTTTTCAAAAACAACTGTCCTTCAGATACTGAGGACAATTCGCCTTTACCACCGACGGCAGGCAGTTCTTTGGCTGTATATCCGGTGGCGGTATCGTGCGAATCGACAGTGGCAAATCTTCCTTCGATGCGAATCTTACCCATTTTGGAAGTGGATTTTGCATCCGGATAGTTTTTCCACAAGTCTTTAGTGAGTTCAATCACCGATTTTTTGTCCAGACCGTCATTGTTTACATAATCTTCAGAATAATGACGCATTACTCCGTCTAAATCGTGGCTGTTCCATTTGCTTTCCAGTTCTTGCAAATGTCTTTCCACCATTTTTTCTTCATCGTTCTTAGATTGTGCTTGAACGGGGGCAGCCAGAAGCTGCCCCGCGACAAACACAACCAACAAAGACGAAATTGAAATTGATACCTGAGTTCTGTTCATGTATTTATTTAAACTGCAACCATCAATTTATTCATGGCGTCGATGTTTTCACGAATAGCGTCAGCTGATTTTTTCAAAGCGGCGGTTTCGTCTTTTTCCAGTTTGAGTTCGACGATTTTTTCTACGCCGTTTTTGCCCAGAACACAGGGCAATCCGACATAAACATCGTTCAAGCCGTATTCGCCTTCGGCA
>CAZEQP010000446.1:0-3868 GCA_964514345.1 uncultured Candidatus Obscuribacterales bacterium | reverse complement strand
ATTGAATATTCTCAATATAGTCAAACAGAGCTGATTCAAATAGCATCACTGTTCGGCGGCATCTGAATATCGGCTCTGCTGGTTATGTCAAATACAGTATTTGCAGGTCTTATAGCCACTCTTGCAGGCAAATCAAGTCTCAATGATCTGCGCTTTTCCGGACGACTTTCTTTGCTGAGCAGTGTATCTCTGGTTCAAGGTGTAGTGATAGCTTCTCTTATATACGGCAACCTGCATTTGCAAAGCACCAAATGTAGTGAGTGGACCGAAAATAAAAAAGAAATGGTTTCGGTGCTTCAAGGCAATTTGCTTTTCGGTTTGAACGAAATAGACCCCGCCAAACACTGGAATCGATATCTTGGTCTGGCCAGATCCAGTCCGCCTGGAATCTGCGTGTGGCCTGAATGGTCAATACCGGTTTCAATAAGCCTCTACCCGCATATTTTTAAAGAACTGGCAGGCAAAGCGGCAGTCATAAATCAAGACTGGATTGTGGGAGCGATAGACGAAGACAAAAAGGGTAATGCTTACAACGCCGCATGTGTAGTGGGTAAAAGCGCAAACGGAGCAAATGTGGTTTATCACAAACAATATCTGGTGCCTTTCGGCGAACACAGCCCCGCCTGGTTATTAAACTCGCCTCTGGGCGGCTTGTGCGGCACACTTACACCCAGACGCAAAGGCTTTTCAGAAGGCACCGAATCTGTTGTTTTCACTTGCGGGAAGAACAAAGTTGTTCCCCTCATTTGCTGCGAACTGGTATCAAGCGAACTTGCAAGCGCCGGCGTGCGCAAAGGCGGCGAATTGCTTGTGGACTGCAGCAACACAATGTGGTTCCAGACCAAACTTTTAGGTGATCAGTCGTTTGCAGTCTGCATATTGCGCGCGGTGGAAAATCATCGATATTTTGTGTTCGGAACAAGCATAGGACCAAGCGCTTTTATAGATTGGCATGGTCGCATTTTAAAAACGGCACCAATGAATGAGCCCTGCTCTTTGAGCCAGGAAGTGCGTTTTGATTCGGAATTGACACCATTCAGCAGGTGGTTTCGATGAATTTCCTTTTCAAACGATTTGATCGATATTGTTATACCGAGTTTCTTACTCTGCTAGCGGCTGGAACCACACTGCCCGCCGGTTTGCTTCTTTTCACAGAAGAAATGAAACGCATGATGGAATGGGTGCGTTTATACGGATGCCCGATTGACACTTTCCTGCTCATGATAGCTTTGCAAATTCCTGAAATTGTTGTTCGTTGCATGCCGGGCGGAGTAATGATTGGTGTCATGCTCACCCTCTATAAAATGATGGCTGACAGAGAACTTGTCGCGTTGCAAACTTCAGGCATAAGCATGGGCAGAATTTTCAGACCTTTTCTGGTCATCGCATTCAGTGCGGCCTTGCTTTCTTTATGGATAAACGAGTTTGCCGTTCCGGCCTGTCTTAAATCGAGCGTGAACCTTACTATTCTTGCCGCAAACAATCTGGACATTCCTGTAACCAGAGGAGTGAACGACTACAAAGGGACTTCGGTCGATGCCAAAGGCAACACTGTACAAATTTTTCTGGTGGCATCCAGAAAAGGTCCTGAACTCACCAACACTGCTTTGTTCAATATCGCCGACAAAAATAATATCCAGATTACTTTTGCTCCCAGAGGAATTCTCAAAAGTGAAGACTGGCAATTGTTCGACGGACACGTTTACAACATGTGTGAAGATCCTGTTGTAGCCATGCAAAGCTCGCATTTTGAAAAAATGCATATCAAACCTCCCGACCGCAGCAAATACATGTACGAAAACAGAGACCCTTTCACTTTTGAGTTGAATACTTGGGAGCTGTATCAATACATGAACAAGCTGAGGGCTCAGGGCAAAACAGTGACAGCTAAAATGAAACTGGATTTAATCAGACGATTCACAGATCCTTTTGCCAGTTATTTTGTGGCAATGTCCTGTCTGCCCCTGGTGCTTTTAACCCGCACTCGTAGAGTGGCGTTCAGCCTGGGATACGGCGGTGCCATTCTCGTTTCTTATTTCACATTGAGAGCTATTACAGGAGGTCTGGCTGAAAACGGAGCCCTCACTCCCGAACTGGCGGCCTGGCTTCCCTGCATTGCTGTTGCCACCATGTGTGGTGCGTTCGTCCTTATAGTTAAAAAGGGTTTAAACTAGCGTCCAAGCGGCTTTGTGTTCGATTGAGATGTTGCCGGTTTCGTTACCTTCTTGATGCCAAGAGATACATTTCGTTGTACAATTTACGTTCGTTCACGGAACGTTACTTTGTGTCCAAATCGAAACAAGAGGCGAATTTATAAATGGGCAAGAAGCTTGTCTGCGAATTTTTAGGAACCGCTTTCCTTTTAGCGACGGTTGTGGGCTCCGGTTTACTGGTGAACAATGTCGATTCGAGCAATCAAACGGTGAATTTGCTTTGTATATCAGCAGCGGTCGGAGCCATGCTTTACAGCCTGATCATTATGTTCGGCACTCACTCCAATCATTTCAACCCGCTTGTCACCCTGCTTACAGCCGCTCAAGGAAACTTAGGCTGGAAGTGGGTTTTGCCTTACTCACTGGTGCAAATTACTGGAGCCACGGCAGGTGTAATGCTTGCCAATATGATGTTTGAAATGGATCCGGTTTCACTTGCAGTGACGGCAAGAACCGGTTATGGTCAGTGGCTCGGTGAATTGATCGCCACATTCGGTCTTGTGGGAATTATCATGTCGACTGCAAAACTGAAGCCGCAAGCATCTGCCCAAGCAACTGTTCTATATATAGTAGGTGCCATTTTCGCCACTTCATCCACTTGTTTTGCCAATCCGGCTGTAACAATCGCCCGCATGTTCACGCAAAGCGGCACCGGCATCAGAGCTTTCGATGTTCCGGCTTTTGTTGTTTTCCAACTTGTAGGCGGGATACTGGCATATCTGCTTTACAGCTGGCTGCAAGACAGCGAAGCAAAAGCATTTACAACCGACTCAAAACAAGTGCCGGTGCTGCCTTTGCCTGCCGCCAAAGAATTAAGTGCTGCAATAAACTAATTTATTAGCTTGAAGATCCGCCCTGCTGCTGTTGTTGCAGTTGCTCTTGCTTTTGTCTTTCTTCCATTTCGTTCATCATTATGTCGTTTTTGGCAGACTGCTTGAGTTCTTCTTCTTTTTTAGCCATCTGTTGTTTTTGAATGGCTAGCTGCTGCAAGCGGTAACGCTCTTGTTCTTCGTCACGTCTGCGACGCTCCATTTCTTCTTTTTTACGGCGTTCAGCCCTTTCGCGCTCAGCCCGCTCGATTGCCTGCCTTTCCATTTCTTTGCGTCTTTTTTCGTCTGACATATCAATCGCCTCATATTTACGCGACAAAATTAACTCCAGTAAATATATACCCGCTTTTTTCTGACCGGACCTTTTCAAGAGCTTAAAAGAAACGGGCACTCTCCACAAGGAGAATGCCCGCCTGGTTGGTCAACCGTAAATTTAAGCTTTGGCCGGAGCTTCGAGCTTAGCGTTCATTGTGATGGTTGTGTTCATCAATTTGGAAATGGGGCAACCGGTTTTGGCGGCTTCAGCCAGTTCATTGAATTTGGCTTCGGTCACGCCGGGAACACGGGCGTCTACTTCCAGATTGATACTGGTCACTTCAAAGCCGGCTTCCAATTTTTCCAGAGTGACTGTGGCTGTGGTTTTTACACTGTCAGGAGTGTGTCCGGCTTCGGACAATTTGTGCGAAAGAGCCATAGAGAAGCAGCCGGCATGGGCAGCGGCAATGAGTTCTTCAGGATTGGTACCTTTACCTTCTTCAAAACGGGTGCTGAAGCTGTATTGAGCTTTTTCGAGCACTTTTGCGTCGGTGGTGATTGTGCCTTTGC
>CAZEQP010000445.1:0-3899 GCA_964514345.1 uncultured Candidatus Obscuribacterales bacterium | reverse complement strand
CAGATTTTCCTTATATACAGTTCCCGGTCAGGTGGAATACAACGCCAGCCGCAAATTGATTTTGAACGGCGTGGATGGCGTTATATTTGTAGCCGACTCGGATGCCATGCGCTCCAAAGACAATATAGAATCTTTGCAAAACATGGTCGAAAACCTTGCCGAGTACAGCCTCACTCTTGAAAGCATTCCCTGGGTGCTCCAGTACAACAAGCGCGACCTGGCTAACGCTATGCCTATCGAGCGTATGGAGCGCGAAATGAATACCAGACAGGTTCCTTCATTTGAAGCGGTCGCTTCTGAAGGTCTTGGCGTATTTGCTACTCTGAAAGCTATTTCAAAACTTATATTGAACCGTCTGCAATAAGTCTTACCAGTGAATCGCATATCTCGTGGACATGTTATCGGGGATGCAGGATAAAAACGGCTAAAGGCTGCCCTTTTAGCTGGTATTTAGTGGCTGGATAAATTACTCTTTTTAGATGGAGTCCGGTTTTTAGTTTAAGTTCGAGCCGCCTGCATGTCGACAACCGCTCAAGACAACCTGAATAAGGAAGCCCTTCTAAGAGCCGTCCGAAAAGCGCTTGAGCTTGAGCGCAGGGCTCGCTATGCCGACTTCCAGGGGAAAAGGACTACCTTTTCCAATTTTATGCGTCAGACGGCGGCGCGTTTGTCTAAAAGATATCCGCTCGAGTCGACCTGGATTACAATACGCGGGCTTTTTAGAGCCTATGTAAATCTGGATGTGTCCACCCGCATTTCTGTTGTCAGGCGGGCTGAAGAGCTTCTGGCTCCGCATTTTTTCGCCCTGGACGATGAGGCCGGTGACTCTGGTCGGTCTGAAATACAACCGATAACGGATGAGTTTTCAGAAGGTGACTCTGATTTAAAACAAAGAGTCCCGAACCCGACCAAACGACAAGACCCTGAACCTCATTCAGAAACACAACCGATAACGGTTATGGATAAAAAAACGGTGGGGACTAGACCCGAAAAACTGGCAGAGGCTGGGCATAGCGACGATCAAAAACATGAGGTGGAAACCAATTCGCTGAAAGAAATTTCAGTGCAGTTCGTCAAGGGGGTGGGTCCCAAAATGGTCCAGGTTCTCAAACGTCTTGGCATCGAAAATGTGGACGACCTTTTAAAACATTACCCGAGGCGTCACCTCGATTTTAAAAACAGATTGCCTATTCGTTCTCTTGAGCATGGACAGGAAGCAAGCATTATTGGATTTATTAGATCGGTCAGTGCTTATCAATCTAAAAAGAGAAATGTTTCCATTTTGACTGTACTTGTTTCAGACGGGACAGGAAGTATTGGCATCACCAGATTCATCGGCGGACGTTCAAACAAGTTTTTGCTCGACCGCTATAAAGACCAATTTCCAAAAGGTGCTCAAGTGCTGGCTTCAGGTGTCGTGGAACGCGATAGTTTTGCCGGCAAATTGCAATTGAAAAATGCCGAGATTGAAATCATCGGATTTGCCGGTGGAGATTTGGGCTCGTCTGAAGATGAGCAATCTAGTCTTAGTTCGAGTTTGCATGCCGGTCGTCTGGTGCCTGTTTATCCGCTTACAGAAGGACTTTCGCTCAAGCATTTCAGAAGTATTGTGCATAACGCTTTGGAAAAATACGGCTCTCTTGTTAAAGATCCTCTTCCTGAGGCAATTTCTGAATCACTGAATCTGGTTTCATTGTGCAAAGCGTACGAAGGCATCCATTTTCCCGATAACGAAGAAGACAAAGATAATGCCAGGCACCGTCTTGTTTTTGACGAGCTTTTCGCCATCCAGTTGCAAATGGCGCACAGACGTTACAAGTATTCGTTGCAGCAAAATGCGCTGGCGCTGACATACACTGAAAATCCATCAGGAATGGTAAGCAAATTAAAAGCAAGTTTGCCATACAAATTAACCGGAGCCCAGGAAAGAGTTTTCCAGGAGATAAGCAGAGACCTTGCCGACAGCAAGCCGATGCACAGACTGGTCCAGGGTGATGTCGGCTCCGGCAAAACAGTGGTGGCATTGATGGCATGTCTTGTCGCCATTGAAAACGGATTTCAGGTGGCAGTGATGGCACCGACAGAAATTCTGGCTGAACAGCACTACAGGCAGTTCCAGAATTTCCTGACGCCTTTAGGATTGAATACTGTTCTGGTTATTGGAAAACAAGGCGCCAAGCACAGAAGAGAAGTATGCCAGGCTCTGTTCAACGGACAAGCGCATATAGCAGTAGGAACGCATGCCCTGCTTGAAGATGCGGTTGAATTTAAAAATTTAGGCTTGATTGTTATAGACGAACAGCACAGATTTGGAGTCAAGCAAAGAGCGCGGCTGAAAGTAAAAAGTAAAACACCCGAGCTTCTAACCATGACGGCGACACCTATTCCCAGGACTCTTGCCATGACTATTCATGGAGATCTTGATGTTTCAGAAATAGACGAGTTGCCGCCCGGAAGAAAGCCGGTTGAGACAAAATTATTCAGACCGGGACAGAAAAAAGAATTCTGGGAAGTGGTAATGAGCGAAGTGGCGCGCGGGCGTCAGGCTTATATCGTTTTTCCTCTTATTGATGAATCAGAGACTTTATCGGCGAAAGCGGCGACTATAGAATTTGAAAAACTGAAAGAAGAATACAACGGCACTCATAAGGGTAAACCCAAATTGAGTTTCGGTCTGATGCACGGCAAATTGCTTCCGGCAGAAAAAGACGCAATTATGGAAAGATTCCGTGACGGTGAGTTTCAAATTCTTGTCACGACGACAGTAGTAGAAGTTGGTGTGGATGTACCAAACGCCACAGTTATGATTATTGAAAATGCCGACAGATTCGGACTGGCTCAGTTGCATCAATTGCGTGGTCGTGTGGGAAGAAATTCAGAACAGTCATATTGTTTTCTGGTGTCGGATCAAAAATCACAACAAACTCGAGATCGCTTAGAGATTCTCACCAAAACAAACGACGGATTTGTGGTGGCAGAAAAAGATCTCGAGATTCGAGGTCCGGGCGAGTTTCTCGGATTCCGTCAAAGCGGGCTACTCGACTTGATATTGGCGGATTTAGTGCAGGACACAGAAATTCTGGAACAGGCACGCAATACTGCCCTTGCGATCATAAAAGAAGATCCGGATCTTGAACTTGAAAAATACAAACAGCTCAAATCGCTTCTGAGTCGACGCGTAGATCCAGGCGAAATGGAAGCTATGCGCTCAGGTTGAGAATTAATTTTGAGATGAATTTCAGAACAGTTTGATTGCAATTTCTATTGCGCTTTCCTGAACGCGTGTGAAAATCCAGTTATCACCGCCTAAGCCACTAATTCAATGTGAAATTGACAATATGGCTTAAAAGGAATATATTGATTTTATGCCATGGACCCTGGTGTATGTACCCGAGTTTGTGGAGTGGTTGGAAAACCAGCAACCTGAGCTCCGAAAAGATATCATTCGACTTCTCGAAATTTTAAGTCAGGCGGGACCTATATTAGGACGTCCCAAAGCGGACACCATAAAAGGTTCAAAATTTTCCAATCTGAAAGAGCTACGACTCAATCACAGAGGGATGCCAATTAGGATCCTATTTATTTTCGATGCTGAGAGGAATGGAGTAGTCTTGTTGGGAGGAAATAAATTGAACGATAAACGATGGTATGAGCGGAATGTCCCTATTGCTGAAAATAGATTTGAGAATTATTTGAGATTGAAAAATGAAGAAGAAAAATAACGGTTATATCACCCACGAAGAGTATATGAATACATTGCCTCCCGAGGTCCGCTCCAGGATAAAAGAGGAGGCAAAGAAAATAGTCGAAAAGGAATTGACTCTGCAAGAATTGAGAAAATTTCTAGGAATTTGGCAAACTGAAATGGCTGAAAAACGGGAACTCAATCAGGGTGATGT
>CAZEQP010000444.1:0-3907 GCA_964514345.1 uncultured Candidatus Obscuribacterales bacterium | reverse complement strand
AATTGCACCAAATATGTGATGACAGGCAATGTCCCTCTTCCAAACACTAAGAACAAACGCACTCTGGCGGCGGTGAGACAGGCTGCTTGCTGGCTTTCAAACGACATTACCATGTCTGCAACTTTAAGTGACATGTTCTCCAAAACTTACGGCTTGCCTGCCACCAAATTTTTTCCTGTACGCATAGCTTATCTGGGTTCTGACGGCAGACCGCATCTGGCGCTTGATACATTTAACAGCCGGCCCTTTGTGGTGCCCGGTGGTGTTTTTAATCGGCCTCAAGGTTACAAACCGGCCAAAAGTGAAACTGAAGTATTTATGGACGAAGATACCAGGGAATTCTTGAAAGACTTATCCGACAAATAAGAAGGTTCAAACGCTGTGAATTTTGTCAATTCCATGAATTCAATAATTGATCAAGTTCAGCGAGTGAATTTGAAAATCGTTCACAAAGGGGCGATTCTGGTACTGGTTCCGCTTGTTTTTGAATTGATCTTTATTTGTGTACTGACCGGTCTTGTTCAGGGTGCAGAACAAGAGATCAAGCAACAAGTCAGATCTAAAGCCATTATTTCTCAGTCCAATACTCTTTCCAAGTCAATCTATGATGCCGGTGTGGCTCTGGTTGGATATTCAGTGACTAAGAGCGCTCTATTTGACGAGCGTTTCAACAAAGTGGTCAAACAGATTCCGGAGGATCTGGATGAGTTGAGGAGCATTGTGGGAGAAAATCCCAGACAACAAGACGTGGTGGAAAACATCAAAAAAATCACCATGAATGGTGTCGAGATGCTCAATCAAACCAAAAGCGCCATCGACAGCAACAGAGTCGACATAGCCCATTTCCGTGCCCGTCACATGTACAAGGAAATGAGAAATATCGCCGACAACTTGCAGGAAGAATTGAAACAGCTGACAGAAACAGAACGCAAAATCGAAAAGGAAAGTCCAGAGAAACAGAGCCGTTCACGCACCATTTTATTGATCTTCATTTTTGGTGGTGTCATCACCAATATTGTCATCGCTCTTTTGTTGTTGTGGTTTTTTGCCCGCAGTGTAAAAGACAGACTGGATGTGCTGACGGACAATTCTTACAGACTGGCTCAATCGCAGCCTCTTAATCCTCTGGTCGGCGGCAATGATGAAATCTCGCATCTGGACAGTGTTTTTCACAGTATGGCGGAAGCGCTGACTGAAGCGGCCAAAAAAGAGCGCGCCGTCATCGAAAATGCAGTTGACGTTATTTGTTCAATCGACACCGACGGAAAATTTGTAGCGGTCAATCCGGCTTGTTTTGAAAACTGGGGTTACACCCAGATGGAAATTGTCGGCAAACGATTTATCGAATTGATTGCTCCCCAGGACATCGGTGAAACAATTAAAGCTGTTCGAGCTATACGGGCTCAGGAGGGCGATCTTCAATTTGAAAATCGGGTGCGCAAAAAAGACGGATCTGAAACTACTGTAAGCTGGTCGGCATATTGGTCTGAAAAAGAAAAGGCCATGTTTTGTGTGGCGCATGATATAAGTCAGCGCAAAACGGCTGAAGAAGCGGTCAAAGCCAGTGAAGCCAGAATCCGTTCTATTATGAATCATATGATTGTCGGTCTTGTGATTGTGGATCAATCCGGTCGCATCGAGTCTATGAATCCGCAGGCGGAAAAGATTTTCGGATTCACCACTGCTGAGCTTGAAAGCAGGCATGTTTTGTGTTTGTTTGCAGATTCCAAATTCTATTCTGAAGCTAAAATTCAAGACACCGATACATTCTGGCAAACTCTTTCTGATCAGGCTTTGAATAAAATCAAAGAATATGAAGGACTCACTAAAAGAGGAGACGAATTTCCGGTTGAGGTTTTGTTGAGCGAACTCAACACGCATGAAGGTGCCCGCTACATCGTGAACGTAGTTGATGTATCGGAGCGCAAAGAAGTGGAGCGCTTGAAAAAAGAATTTGTGGCCACAGTCAGTCACGAGTTGCGTACTCCGCTTACGTCGATTCGTGGTTCTTTGACATTGCTTTCTGTGGGAGCCCTGGGAGCTCTGCCTGAACAAGCTCAAAAGGTCATTACTATTGCCGAGCGCAATACGCTCAGGCTCATCGGTTTAATCAACGATATTCTGGATATTGAAAAACTGGAAGCAGGCAAACTGGACATGGTTTTTGTCAATACAGGACTGCAGGATATTCTGGATAGATCTGAGCAGGCTGTGTCAGCTTTTGCTGCTGCCGACAATATCAAAATTGATATGAAGCCTTCAAACGCAATCGTTTATGCCGACGCGGACAGAATAGTGCAAGTACTTGTGAATCTGCTTTCCAACGCCATTAAATTTTCTCCTCCTGGTGCCAGTGTGGAAGTAGTATGCGAGGAAACTTTTGGTTTCATCAATTTGAAAGTGATAGACAAAGGTCGCGGTGTGCCGGAAGCATTCAAAAAGCTTTTGTTTCAGCGTTTCCAACAAGTGGAAGCGTCCGATTCAAAGAAAAAAGGCGGCACAGGTCTGGGTCTGGCTATTTGCAAAGGGATTGTAGAGCAGCATGGAGGACAAATCGGGGTAGATTCTGAAGAGGGAAAAGGAAGCACTTTCTGGTTTAAAATACCGGCAATGCATACCGACTCGACTCTTATCGTCAATGCGCAAGAAACAGAGGCTGGTGCCAGTACTAGTATAGATAAATGAAATGAAGATTCTCATAATAGACGACGAAGAAGATTTCAGAACCATCACAGCCACTTGTCTTGGCTTACTGGGCGGTGCCGAAGTTGTTGAGGCCAATTGTGGAGAAATAGGCATCAGAAGAGCGGAACAGGAACAACCTGATGTGATTCTTCTGGATTTGATGATGCCTGAAATGAATGGTGTCGAGACTCTGAAGAATATGCGCAAAAATCCTTCAACACAAGACATTCCTGTCATTTTTCTGACCACCAAAGGCATGTTCGAAGAATTTGCCGAAATGAAAGAACTGGGAGCGCTGGCAGTTTTGACCAAACCTTTTGATCCAATGACTATCGGCAAACAAATTAAGGAAATACTAGAACAATCAAAGAGCAACAAGGCATAGAAATACAAATTAGGGATAAATAAATGCGCGCGCTGATAATAGACGATGAAGAAGATACTCGTGAAATAGCTAAAATGAGCTTGTCACTTCTGGGCGGCTTTGAAGTTATAGATGCAGATTCGGGAAAGATGGGAATTGAACTGGCCCAGACCAACAAACCTGATGTGATTTTGCTTGATATGATGATGCCATTTATGGACGGACCGGCAACTCTTGAAGCTTTGCACGACAATGAAGCGACAAAAGACATTCCTGTCATTTTCTTGACTGCAAAAGCTATGACTCAGGAAATTGAAAAGTTGAGAAGAATGGGAGCCCGCGGAGTGTTGACCAAGCCATTTGATCCGACCACTCTTGCCAATCAGGTTAAAGACATTTTGAGCAGCCCCCGATAGACTCTTAGGATAAATGAATAAACGATGAAATCGTGGCAAGACACATTCGACAATTTAAAAGCCAAATATATTAAACGATCTACCGATCGGTTGACCGAAATATTAGAGCTTCTGGACAATATTCACAGAAATCCCAGTGACAAAGAATTGTTGCGCCGCTTGAGCCGCAATTTTCACTGGATGGCCGGCTCAGGCACCATGTACGGTTTTGAACAGGTATCGGTGCTTGGTGTGGAAGCGGAGCGTTATTGCGAGACCATGCTTGCTTCAGACCGTCCTGTAGATATTGCCACCATTGAAAAATTACGTGCGCTTGTAAGTGATCTTTCCACTGTGTTTTTTACTTCAGGCGAAATTGAAAGTGACAGAGTCACCACTAATTTAGGCATCAGTGAAGGCTCTACGGAGTACGAAAATAAGATTGAAACTGCTTTGCTCATTG
>CAZEQP010000443.1:0-3907 GCA_964514345.1 uncultured Candidatus Obscuribacterales bacterium | reverse complement strand
CTTGAATGGCCTCAGTCAGATCGCCGGACGTGACTACATGCGCCTCGACCAACAGCCTGCCCAATTTGACTTTATTTGCGCCCTGGAGCACGCGTATTCCTCAATCTACGACTTTTCCAATTATAGCGGAAAGCGCTTCTATTTTGGTCTGTGCAATTGCACAGTGCGCCCGCTTGATTTTGCTCATAGCATCCCAATAGAGGGCTCGGGAGGGCGAATAAATGGCGAAGTTTCAAATTGCACTGAAATCACATCTGGTTGAGCAAAAACGTCTTGGTCTGGAAAAAATGCTTACGGCACTTTTGCGCCGTCATGTCACTGTGGTCAAACTGATAAGAGAGCTCGGCATGAGCCGGGAGGATGCAGAAGTGCTTGAGTTGCGGGCAATCGGACGCATTTCGGAAGGTCTGATAGATTATATAGAACAAAGTCTTCTGGCTATTGAAGGCGGTGACCGCAGGTATGCCATCATTGAAAGATATTATGGACTGGACGGTTATTTGCCGGCCAGGCTTTCTGCCATGTCGGCTAGATACGGCATAAGCCGGGAACGTGTCAGGCAGCTGAAAGAACGTGCACTGGCGCACTGGCGCAATCCAAGACAAATGAATTATCTGGCTCAGGCCTTGAGATTGCTTTGTTACCGCCATGCCAGTTTCAATTTCAGTCCCAGCCCGGTTTCGGCTAATCAAATCGATAATTCGCTTCACTTGCAAGACTGCTCAGTTTCTCAATTAAGCCTGATGCAGAGCCAGGCACTGGAAAAAATATTGCTGCACAAAGGAGGCGTAATAACAGGCTGCGCCGGTTCAGGCAAAACTACAGTTGCTATTGAACTGGCTAAAAGGCTGGCTTTGCAAGGCAAAAGAGTACTTCTTACTTGTTTCTCAAGACCGCTGGGTGATTTTTTACAAGAAGAATTGCGCCATGAAGCTCAAATAACTGTGGCATCTTTTCATGCGTTGTGTTTGCGTTTTGCTCGTGCCACAAAAGTTTCGGTGACAGGCGGATTTAATCAAAGAAGTTTTATAGACAGATTTCCCGAGTTTTTGCGTGAAGCCACCGCTCGTGATGCTAAATTGCGTTTTGACGCGGTTATTGTTGATGACGCCCATGAATTTTATTCAAACTGGTGGCAAGCATTGAGAAGCTGTCTTGCACCAGGTTCCGGTGAAATGTATTCATTTATAGACGACCACAAATTATTGTTCAGTCAAAATATCGAACCGGTCGCGCATCTTTCCAAAAATCACAGAAGCAAAGGCAATCTGGCACTGTTTCTGAAAGAATTTCATATAAGTAAAAATGAAATGGAAGTTTCACCTCAAGATCAAAGCCGACATGGTTCGGTTCCGGAGTTCTATCTTTGCCAGACTGGGGATGAAATTAAAGCTACAGCATCTTATGTCGTCTCCAACTGGGTTTTGGAAAAAAATATCAGGGGGTCTGATATCGTCATTTTGACTCCGCGATTGCCCAAATTTTCGCCCGTTTATCAAGCCCGGCTTAAAAACAGACTGAGACTGGTTACAAAAAAATCACGAGTGGCAAATCACATCTGGCTCAGCCGAATTGCCGGTTTTAAAGGAGTGGAACGCAAAGCGGTTATTATTCTTGATCTGGACGACAGATTTTCAATGCTGGACGAATTCGATAAAGCTCAACTTCTTTACAGTGCAATTTCCAGGGCAACCGAACATCTGTGCATAATCGGCAACAACGATACCTGGAATTTCATCAATTCGGATGTGGCAAGACGTCTCAGTTTCTACAAAGAAACCGAAGAGCTGGTTGGCACTGTGGGTAATACTACCTGTCCGGCCAGCTATCAGCACAGTGATCAATGAAATGCTGCTGACAGTCTAAAAGCGCGCCTGAAGTATCGGTGTTATGGCGGATATAAATTCCATCCGGTTCCATGAAGCGGGCTCGAGCCAGATCTGAAAGATACGTGTCCAGCAGGTCTTCACGCAAGTATCGAGCCAGACCGGGATCTTCAACAGGGAAAAGCACCTCAACTCGACGGTCCAGATTGCGCGGCATCATATCGGCGGAGCCAAGATAAATTTCTTCGTTGCCGCCGTTGCGGAAATAAAATACTCGACTGTGCTCGAGGAATCTTCCCACCACGCTTAAAACACGTATGTTTTCTGAGACACCTTTGATGCCCGGGCGCAGGCAGCAAATGCCCCGGATAATGAGGTCTATTTGCACACCGGCTTGAGAAGCTTCATACAACAGTTTGATGATGCGTCCGTCTACAAGCGCGTTTATTTTGATGATGATATGACCGGCTTTGCCTGATTTTTTGATGTCGATTTCTCTGCGAATCAAATTTTCTATTCTTTCGCGCAAATTAATCGGTGCCACCAGAAGTTTTTGATAGTCTGTTTTGGCGGAGTAGCCGGTAAGATAGTTGAAGAAATCGGACACATCAGAACCGATGCGTTCATCGGCAGTGAGCATGCCCAGATCCGAATACAAGTAAGCAGTGTTGGGATTGTAGTTGCCTGTGCTCAAATGCACGAATCGTTTTATTGAATCACCGACACGTCTTACCACAAGCAAAACTTTGCTGTGAATCTTCAACCCGATAAGACCATAAACAACATGAACGCCCTGGGCTTCAAGCTGTCTTGCCCATTCTATATTTGATTCTTCGTCGAACCTTGCTTTCAATTCAACTACTACGGCGACCTGTTTTCCGTTTTCCATCGCCCGCAGCAAAGCTTCAACTATAGGTGAATTTTTGCCCACTCTATATAGTGTCATTTTGATGGCCAGAACAGATGGATCGTTAGCCGCTCTGTTCAAGAAACTGACTATAGGCTGAAAGGAATCATAAGGATGGTGCATCAGAATATCGCGTCTTGCTATATGAGCGAAAATATCTTCGTCTTGCGTATCGGCGCTCAAGCTGTTTGGCACAAAAGGCACAAACTGAGGAAACTTGAGGTTGGAGCGATCCAGATTGGCGATATATTTCAAATGACTGAGCGAAATGGCACCATCAACCAGATAAACATCCGACGCTTCAATCTGTAGATTGGACATTAAAATATCAAGAATATGAGCAGGCATTTCGCGGTCCACTTGCAGTCTGACCACATCTCCGAAACGTCTTTGTCTGATGCCTTCTTCTGTTACTTCAAGCAAATCGCCGGCTTCCCATTCCTGTATTTCCACTTCAGCATCGCGCGTAACGTGGAAAGGATGCGCCTCAAGAATATTCATTCCGGGAAAAAGGGCATCAAGATTAGCCATCACAAGATCCAGCAGCCAGATATAAGTTTCCTGTTTGGGACCCTGCGGCGCTCCGCCCAGTGCCACCAGTTGTTTGGAAGATCTGGCAACAGAAACCAGCTGGGGAAGAGAATCAGGAATTTTGACGCGGGCAAATCGAGCTTCACCCGATGTTCTGCGCACAGATACAGCCAGGTTCAAACTCAAATTGGAAATATGGGGAAAAGGATGACCCGGGTCAAATGCCATTGGTGTGAGAACCGGGAAAATCTTATTGAGAAAATATTGTTTGATGTCCTGTTTTTGTTCGGGCTCAAGCTCATCATATTTGGCTATATGAATGCCTTCATTTTTTAATGCGGGCAATAAGTCCTGTTTCAGGCATTCCTGTGAAGTGACAAGCAGTCGATTAACTTCGGCTCCTATCTCTTCCAGCTGTTCAAATGGGCTCAAAGCGTCCGGACCTGAGCGTTGCGTGCCTGCCTCGATTTGACGTTTTAATCCGGCTACCCGGACCATAAAAAACTCGTCCATATTGGAGCCGACGATAGAAAGAAAACGAAAACGTTCAAGCAGTGGATTGGCCGAATCTTGAGCCTCTTCCAGCACCCGGCGCTGAAAAGATAAAAGGCTCAGCTCGCGATTGATATAAAGACGATTGTCG
>CAZEQP010000442.1:0-3910 GCA_964514345.1 uncultured Candidatus Obscuribacterales bacterium | reverse complement strand
GCGTCGAGCACATCGAGCGTCGCGCGCAGGGATTCGTTCTTGACGCTGACGGTCAGCTCAAACCTATCATTGAGCCCAAGCCGGTAGTAGAAAACAACGAAATCTACAGCATGTTGCCTCAGTTTGAAGGAGTTCTCCTCAATGCCTTCAACGATTCTTACATCCGCGAAATGTATTACATGGACTTCCGTTCAAATGATTTTCGTGAAGAAAAAAATGTACCTGCCGCTCTCAACAGTTTCGAAGCCAAACTACTGGGATGGAAATTGAAAGCAATGCAGTCCGATTCTTTGTTCGAAGATTCCACCTGCCTCAACGTGGGCGATGTAATCTCGGTATTCGACAGAAACAAACAAGAAACCGACCGTGTCGCCATGGTTGCCGGCTTCAACGATGATAACCAGGCCATCATCGTTTATACCGAAAACGGAACTCATACATTCGGCAAACTCGACCAGCTTTACTCGCAAGGCGAGCGTTTGACGGTTCACCAGTATCAATACAACAGATAAAACTGCAAAGACTTCCATCCACCCTATTCGCGCTAGTAAGTGAGTATCGAACAACTTACGGCTTCAATAGGGTGTTTCTATGCTCCAACTGAACTATCAAAGTTTTGTGTCTCAACCTAATATCAAACCGTTGCCTGTGGGGCGCCGTGTAGTTCTCGATTTGCTGCACATGTACGGCGAACCGGCTGTCACCGCCCGTCTTTTTTATGACATAGACATGAGATGGGTGCAAGAATTAATTGATAAATGCAACCGAAAAAATTTGCGGGTCACTCCTACTTCTGTTTTAATCAAAGCCATAGCTCTGGCTCAAAAAGAGCACCCAATAAGCAGGTCTGTTCTTTTACCGGGCGAACGCATTCTCACTTTTGAGAATATAACAGGCGGATTCACAGTAGAAAAATTTGTGGATGAAGAGCCGATTGTTTTATTCGGTGAAATTGAAAAACCGCATGAACGCCCGGTAACAGAGATTTCTCAGGACTTGAAAGACTATCACGAAGCGGATATTAACTCGATTCCTTATTTAAAACAGCAATATGATTTTGCCTTTCTTCCTTCTTTTGTAAGGCGGACAATCATGTGGCTCGGCTCTGTATTTCCTTCTTTTAGATTGAAATATGTGCGTTCTACATTCGGTCTGACCTCACTTGGATCACTGGGCACCACTGTGGTATCGGCGCCTCCTGTCTGCACATCGGTATTTGGAATAGGAACCATCGAAAATAGAGTAGTGGTTGACGGAAACGAGCAGGAACAACTGGTCAAGCCGATGATGACAGTCTCACTGAATTTTGACCATCGAGTTATGGACGGCGCCCAGGCTGCCAGATTTTTTCTGGATGTGAAAAAACATCTGGAAGAAGGTTGGCCTGAATCTTGCTTAGATCAAGAATAGATCAAAGTCACTAATAATGTATTATGCTGGTGTCTTTGAGCGCATTCAGGAAGCTGCCTTATCAATTACGAAATAAAATCGGCAATCAAACAGGCGCTAAGCAATTACATCGCCGGACCAGAGCAGCTGGTTTTCAAATTCGACATGCGCACGGTTGCAGCCGAAATGCAAGTACTGCCACTGATGCTAGATATGGGTGGGTGCTATGCGCTGCGCCAAGATGGAACAGTCATTTCTTTCAGTTGGGATGATTCTCATGACCATCGTGTTGAAAGAGATGCTCGCATCATCCGTATCGCTCTATTCCAGGGCAGTCTCAAGTATCCTGAGATTAGTGAACTGGTTCCAAAAAGGCCAGCTAATGCCGAGAACTGTAGACATTGCCCTGGGGCAGAAAAAATGTCTGAAATACCAACGCTGGCTGCATTTGTCTGCTATTGCGGCGGTCTGGGCTGGTTGTTACCGGGTGAATTGTGAAAAAACATCCGGACGAGTCTCAAGAATAAATCAACGTCTTCTGGGATTGTCTATTAAAAATTGTCCGAATCTGCTGCTGAAGTCATGACTGCGATCAGGCGAAGTATATGGAACGAACCAAATACCTCCGGCTTGATTCTGCCAGGCATGCCAGGCATGATTGCCGTTGGCAATCACATATTCTTCCACTGGTGCTGCATTCTGGCGTGATGAATCCAAATAACGAGTCACTCTGAGCCGACCATCGTCAGTACTGTGGATCTGGCTGAGTCTGTTTGCTCTGCGCCAATTTTCAGCTTGCATCCAGGGTGCGACATAATCCGTTCCGGGCATTTCTTTGCCCTGTAAATTTCTGGCAATCCAGATATATGGACCCTGACCTTGAATACGGCCGTCCAATCTCCTTCTGTTTTGATCATATGGAACCATCATGTCATTGGTCCCATGCACTATCATGGCGGCAATGTTTGAATTTTCAGGAAGAGTCTGCTCACCTTGCGAAGTTTGGATTCGCCTGTCTTGCGTGAAGGCATAACCTGAACTTATCATTACCGATGAAATTTGATCCGATCTGATTGAGGCGTATTGCTGCAAGGCTCTGGCACCGTCTGAAAATCCAGCCAGACCAATTCTGTTATTGTCGATTCTAACCAGCGATCTGACTCTTGCAATGGCATTATCCAGATAATTAACGTCGTCATATGACCGGTCTGTAGACATGCCGTTTGTGAATGAATTATTGGGATCTCCGATCATGTTCCAGGCGGTGTCGCCTGTGTTGTTCGGGGATCTGGCATATACATAAGCGACTGCAAATCCCTTATCGCTTGCCACCATATTCATTCCTGTTTCTCTTTCCATTACTCCAATTTGCCTTCCGGTCGCGCCCGGATCAAGCTGATCCGAAAATCTTGCTCCATTTAAAACGACCATCAAGGGCATGTTCTGCCTGGCATTTCTGGGAATAAACAGATCCATCGTCCGACCGTCAGGCAATTGAATCCCCCTGTTCACTTGACCCACTCTCAAATTCTGTCCCGCTTCAGTTCTAAGATTGGCACCATCAATTCTTTCATTTTCGGGCACCTCTTCCCGGCGATTGAGCAACCGTTCAAAATTGGGTCTGTCTTGCTCAGGCAACCTGCCGGCTACTATTTGCTGCAAAGTTTGCGGTCTGTCTGTATTGTAAACACCTCCGTATTTTCTCTGAAAAATTTCAGACATAGCATTCAATTCACTGGCTGAGGTATTGGACAATAGTTCCCACAGCCTGTTTCTGCTCTCAGAAGACAGAGTGAACATTCCCTCCACATAATTGACATAATTATTTCTTGGTCCAAAACTGAACATGGTGTTGTATACCTGGTCGGCCAGACCCTCCATTGCCGCCCGGTTAACTTCAAGTCCTCTTGGAACGGAGGCTCGTCTATCGCCACTATTTTCTTGAGCCAGAACAAAATATTGCTCAGAAAACGCCTGCCTGGTAGTGTCAACCGCATGGTTCGGTTCGGTAAAAGATCGCACATCACCCAAACTTAGATTGGGTGTGTTGTTTTGTTCTGGGATTTCAGCGAGGGAAGCGTTCATATCTTTTGAGAGAAACGTGTATTTCTAATTAGTTTAGATCTGTCAATACAGGTAGTCATGGGTGTTTCTACGCTCAGCGCAACTTTTTGGCCGAGGCAGCGTATTAACCGTATGCCAAATGTTTCCCTCAGTCATCCAAGCAGGAGCTAAAAACATGAATTTCAAACACCCGGCGTTATTGTCTACGGCATTTATTGTTCTGCTTCTTTCAAGCGCTTTATGCGTGGTCTCCACTGAACCGGCATTAGCAAATAAAATTAAAAACCCGGAGTCGATCGGTCTTGATCCAGAACTTGAAACGGCTTTGAAACATCATTTTGAAAAACGCTGGTTCTGCTTAATTTCCGCAACAGACGAGCAGCAAAGTGTATTGAGCGATATTCTCGACCGCCAGGTTGAGCAAGCAAGACCTATTCGTCAAAAAGTGCGCGACCAA
>CAZEQP010000441.1:0-3920 GCA_964514345.1 uncultured Candidatus Obscuribacterales bacterium | reverse complement strand
AAAATAAAGAATTTGCTGAATTCCCCGGCTCAATTCTTTTAACAACCAATTGCTTGAAGCCGCCGCTTGATTCATATAAAGACAGACTCTTCACAATGGATACAGTCGGATTTTCAGGAGTATCTAAAATCAGAGACTACGATTTTAAGCCACTGATTAATGCCGCCAAGGCCGAAACTGGATTTGAAGAAGATGAGGAAGAAAAAACTATTCTAATAGGTTTCGGACACGATGCCGTTATGTCTGTTGCAGACAAATTGATTGATGCCATCAAAGCGCAAAAAGTCAATCATATTTTTCTTGTCGGTGGCTGCGACGGTGCCGAGTTCAATCGAAACTATTACACAGAGCTGGCGGAAGAAATCCCCAAAGATTGTCTAATTCTTACTCTTGGATGCGGAAAGTTTCGTTTCAACATGCAGGAATTCGGCGACATAGAAGGCATCCCTCGCTTGATTGACATGGGACAGTGCAACGACGCTTATTCAGCCGTTAAGGTAGCAACAGCCCTGGCAAAGGCGTTTGATACCGATATAAACAAATTGCCACTGTCCCTGGTATTATCCTGGTTCGAGCAAAAAGCGGTGGCAGTGCTTTTGACCCTGCTTTATCTGGGCGTGGAAAATATACATATCGGCCCCAATCTTCCTGCCTTTATCGGCCCCGAATTGCTCGCAGATTTGGTTATGAAATTCAAACTCAAACCAATCGGTAAACCTAAAGAGGACTTAGTTGAAATGTTGGCTTGAATTTAAGTCGAAGCAGATAATCTGCTTATGCACTCCTGCGCTATGGCCAGATCTTCCTTCGAATAAACGATAAGGACATTTGCCGAGGACTGCTTCGATGATATTAAACAATCTGAGTTTACCGATTTATTTAAGCCCGAATCAATTTTGATGCCGGCAAACTCTAGTTTCTGACATGTAGCTTCTCTTATATAAGTCGAATTCTCACCCACGCCGCCGGTAAAAACAAGAGCATCCAAACCGCCCAGCAAAGGCAACAAAGACGCAATTGAGGAGGCAAGACGATTGATATAAATCTCAAGTGCCAGTTTTGCACTACGGTTCCCCGAACCCGACAATTTCTCTATCTCTTCCATATCTGAGACACCGCATATGCCTTTTAGTCCGCAACTTTCATTGAGAACATCTTCCAGACTGTCTATGTCATAATTTTCGCCCTTAAGTACATGCAAAATAATGCCTGGATCAATTGAGCCGGCACGGGTTCCCATCACAAGCCCTTCTAATGGCGTATAACCCATTGTGGTCATGATGCTTTTACCACCGGCGACAGCACAAAGTGAAGCACCACTTCCCAGGTGGCAGGTTATTATTCTCAGTGATTCAAACTCTTTTCCAAGCAAATCGCCAGCACGCTTAGCTGCATATTTATGACTGATACCATGAAAGCCGAATCTTTTGATTCCCAGTTTTTCGTACCATTCATAGGGTAGAGGATAAATTTTGGATGACTCAGGCATATCGGCATGGAAAGCCGTATCAAACACAGCAAATTGCTTTATGTCTTGCAAAACTTCTTTCACACATTCAATACCGGCGATGCTTATGGGCTCATGCAGCGGGGCAAGCTCAATAAGATTTTTCAGGTCAGCTAAAACTTTGTCGTTTATCAGAACAGGATGTATATATTTGTCGCCACCATGCACGATGCGATGGCCGACTGCGTCTATTTTGTGTGTCTTAACAGACTGAAGCAGTTGCTTAATCGAATTTTTGCAAGCAATCGAATTTGATTTTTGCCAGCTTATTTTTTGGTGGAAAACAGGTTCTGTACTTTTAAAACAATCGTTTTCGATCTCGAATACGGAAGCTTTAAGATTGCTTGAGCCGGCGTTTAAAACTAATAAGGCCATTTCCAATCTCGAATTTCAGGCATGTCTTCTCCATATTGAGTGATGTATTCTTTATGGTCCACCAGTTTATCACGCAAGAATTGTTTGATGCGGGCGGCTTTATACTCCAGCCTGGGCACACGATCCAGAACATCTTTGGCCAGGTTGAATCTATCGAGTTGATTCAAAACCACCATGTCAAATGGAGTTGTAGTGGTGCCTTCTTCTTTGTATCCGCGCACATGCAGATTTTCATGCCCATTGCGCCTGTAGGTGAGCCGGTGAATAAGCCATGGATAGCCATGATAAGCAAAAATAATAGGCTTGTCTTTTGTAAAAATGGAATCGAACTCTCTGTCGCTCAGTCCATGCGGATGCTCAGTAGATGGCTGAAGAGTCATCAAGTCGACTATGTTTACCACTCGAATTTTCAAATCAGGCAACTGCTTTCTTAAAATATCGACCGCGGCAAGTGTTTCAAGAGTCGGCACGTCACCGGCACAAGCCATCACTACATCCGGCTCGCCATCTTCATCATTGCTTGCCCATTGCCAGATGCTTATTCCTGTAGAACAATGTTTGGCTGCTTGATCCATATTGAGCCATTGTGGTGAGGGCTGTTTGCCTGCCACAATGATGTTTATATAATTGCGGCTCCTCAAACAATGATCACTCACCACCAGTAGTGTGTTTGCATCGGCCGGCAAATATACCCGAATAACATCGGCTTTTTTGTTAACAGCATGATCTATAAAACCCGGGTCCTGATGGCTGAATCCGTTATGATCCTGCCGCCAGACATGTGAGGTGAGCAAATAATTCAAAGAGGCGATTGGTCTGCGCCAGGGAATGTCTCTTGTTGTTTTGAGCCATTTGGCATGCTGGTTGAACATTGAATCGATTATATGAATAAAGGCTTCATAACAAGAAAAGAAGCCATGCCGACCGGTAAGCAGATAACCTTCAAGCCATCCCTGACACATATGCTCGCTCAATACTTCCATCACTCTGCCGTCAGGTGATACATGGTCGTCTTCAGGTAAAATCTCACCTGTAAATGCACGGTCCGTTACTTCGAAAACGGCTTGCAATCTGTTTGAGGCAGTCTCATCCGGTCCCATCAGTCTGAAATTTTCTTTGTTCAGCTTCATCACATCGCGCAGCATTTTTCCCATCACTGCAGTCGATTCGGCTATCACACATCCGGGCTCGGGAACATCGATTGCATAATCAAGATAATTGGGAAGAATCAAATCTTTGAGCAACAAACCACCGTTTGCGTGTGGATTGGCGCCCATACGATATTGCCCTTCCGGAGCCAGCTGGGCAAATTCTTGTTTGAAAGTGCCGTTATGATCAAACAGTTCTTCCGGTTTATAACTTTTCATCCACTGCTCTAAAATTTTTATATGCTCAGGCTTTTCAGCCAACTGAGACAGTGGGACTTGATGCGATCTAAAAGTGCCTTCGATTTTTTTACCGTCCACTTCTTTTGGTCCGGTCCAACCTTTAGGCGTGCGCAAAACAATCATGGGCCATTTGGGCCGATATGCAAAACCGTTTTTTCTTGTATCTTCTTTTATTTCATTTATTTGGGCAAAAATATAATCAAGTGTAGCTGCCATTTCTTGATGCATTTGCAAAGGATCTTCACCCTCAACAAAATAAGGCTGGTAGCCATAACCTCTGAATAAATCGTGCAACTCTTCGTGTGAAAGTCTGGCTAAAAAACTGGGACCGGCGATTTTATACCCATTTAAATTTAAAATCGGCAGCACCACTCCGTCACGCTCAGGATTCAAAAATTTGTTTGAATGCCAGCTTGTGGCAAGCGGTCCGGTTTCAGCTTCTCCGTCTCCCACCACACAACATGCCACCAGGTCCGGATTGTCCATAACGGCACCATAGGCATGCACCAGTGCATAACCAAGTTCGCCTCCTTCATGAATAGAGCCTGGTGTTTCAGGGGCGGCATGGCTTGGTATCCCGCCAGGAAAAGAAAATTGTGTGAAAAGTTTTTTCAGACCGGCAGTATTTTGACCGATTGCAGGATAGAATT
>CAZEQP010000440.1:0-3920 GCA_964514345.1 uncultured Candidatus Obscuribacterales bacterium | reverse complement strand
CGAGGAAGTAAGCAATCCTTATCACGAAATCAGTCTGGAAGACGCACAAGATCTCATCCCTGACGTTACCGCCGGTGAAGTGCTTGAGATTGAAGTGACACCAAGGGATTTTTCTGAGTTCGGACGTATCGCCGCGCAAACAGCCAAACAACTCATTACTCAGAGACTGCGTGAAGCTGAAAAAGATTTGATCAAAAAAGAATTCGATGTGCGCAAAACTACTTGCACAACCGGACAAATCGAGCGTATCGAAGTTTTGAGCAATACTCGCAACAACGTAATTGTGGATCTGGGCCGGGTGGAAGGCTGCATGCCCTCACGTGAACAGCTTCCCGGTGAGACTTATCGAGTGGGCAACCGTATTCGTGTTTATGTGCTCGAATTGAAAGAGTCGGGACGCGTTCCTCAGATAATAGTCTCGCAGGCTCATCCTGAGCTGGTGCGTGAATTGTTCGAGCTTTATGTCCCTGAAATCGAAGACGGCACAGTCGAGATCAAATCAATCGCCAGAGAAGCCGGTTATCGCACCAAGATAGCCGTTCACTCCGAAGATGGTGACGTGGATCCAGTCGGCGCTTGCATCGGCACACGAGGCGTTCGAATTCAAAACGTCGTGGCTGAGTTGCGTAACGAAAAAATCGATGTCATCAGGTACTCAAGCGATCCTGTCGACTACATTTCAAACGCCTTGAGCCCGGCAAGAATAACCACCGTTGCTCTTTATGACGATAATCCGGAAACAGGCGGCAAGCGTGCAGAGGTTATCGTCCCTGACGATCAGCTCAGTCTTGCCATCGGACGAGGCGGTCAAAACGTTCGTCTGGCTGCCAAGTTGACCCAGTGGAAAATAGACATCAAGTCTGAATCACAGGCAGGCGGCAGTTTCCGCAATATGAACCAATCTCTGGAAGACATGAGTGCCCAGGCCTGAGAAAAAAACAGGGGGAAAACTGGAGAGGCTCTGTGTCGCTTGCCGGCTGTACAAGCCAAGGGGCGAGTTGGTCAGGCTCACGCTTGAGCATGAAAATAGAAGCTTGCGTCTGAACACTGGCAAAAGCGCTGTATTCGGGCGATCGGCATATATTTGCCGGTCGCTTGAATGTTTGACTGTCGTGCAACAGCAGAAGTACGGACGGCTGAAAGGCGCGCTAATAGGTAGAAACAGCAACAAAACACGCCCACCTTTGGACCATCAGAGGCTTTCTGCCGAGCTTGTAAACGTAATTGGTGATATTTGCACAGAAATTAAAGAAAACATGCCAAAATAACCAGGGTATAGAAATCAAATAGAGTGAAAAGTGGAAGAACGCGTCAGAGTTTACGAATTAGCCAAGAAAATGAGCATCGCCAATCAGGAGGTGATCACTGCTCTGCGCGAGTTGGGATATGACGTCAAAAGTCATTCGAGTACTGTCGATTCCAACGCCATTAAACCTCTGATTGAACACATCAAGAAAAAATCCAGCGCCGATGCGGTTGCCGATGCACAAAAAGCAGTCAAAGCCCCTGTCAAAACGAAAGGCGGCGGTCTGCCCCAGACCAAAATTGCTCCTCCTCCGGTGGAGAAAAAAGTGGAAGCCAAGCCCCGTGTGCTGGCTCGATACAAAAAACCTGTAGCAACAGAAGGCGGACTCGAACCGGTTGCCGGAGAAATGCCGCAAGACAAGGCTTCCGGCGAAGGCGCCTTTTCATCCGGTTCAACCGGAGTTGCAGCCAGCGCTGCCGGAATGGCCGCCACATCACAAGGTGGACCTTCACCTCTTCCGGCTTCTCAAATTTCATCCAGCCCGCGCACCCCTCGCATTGCTGCCCGCACAGACTCTCCCGATTCTCCGGGAGCTGGTGGAGCGGCTGTACCCGCGCCAACTCCAGGTCCGGCCAGTCCGGCTGCAGCTGTGAGTACCGCACCACAGGCAGTGCCATCTCGAGCGGCGACAGCACAGGCACCGACTCATGCGAGTATATCGGTTCAAAGTCCCACCTTTGTTGAAAAAACAGCTTCGGTAGAAGCTCGTACGGACAATCGCGTAACCGCCCCCGATACGCAGGTTGCACCGACTGAAGAAAAAGGGCTCGATAAGAAAAATGATTTGCGTGATGACAAATTGCCGCCTGCCACAAAAGTGCAGGACGAATCAATTCCGCTTCCAGATCCCAAAGCGACAGGCGACAACTGGTCGGATGAGTCGCGTTATGCACCACGCGAAATCCGCAACCTTGACAGCCTCTACCAGAAAAAGCAGCGCGAAGAAAAAGCCCTGAATAAAAAGGATGAACCGGCGCAAGACTCAGGCAAAAATGCTGGTTTTGAAGAAGCCGCCAGAGGTTCACAAGAAGAATTCACCAATTTGGACGAGCTGGCCAAATTTGCCCGCTCCACTCAACCGGACGGCAGAGCCAGTGCCAGCCCTGTTCCTATCAGAGTCGCCGCTCCCTCGATGCGAGCCACTCCTCCCCGCCCGCCCAAGGCTCACAGACAGTCTCAGGCAGCCAAGCCCAAGCGTGATGATGAAAGAGAAAAGTCCGAATCGGTTACATCAGACGTTCCTAAGTTCGTCACACTAACAACCAATGTCACCGTACAAGAGTTGGCTGAACGCATGCGTGTGCAACCGGCTGAAATCATCAAACATTTGATGATGAAAGGCATTATGCGCACTGTAAACCAGCTTATTGAATTTGAACTGGCAAAAGAAATCGCCACCGAAATGGAATACGAAGTTTCCACTGAGGAAAGCAAACCGGTTCTTGATGCCAAAGCCGAAGCCCGCGCCCAGGCAAAAGCTAAAGCAAAAGCCAAAGAAGAGGAAGACGGCGAACTCACTACAAGACCACCTGTGGTCACCATCATGGGTCACGTCGATCACGGCAAAACATCATTGCTGGATGCCATTCGTCAGACCAAACTGAAACTGGTGGAAGGGGAAGCCGGCGGTATCACACAGCATATCGGCGCCTATCATGTGGAAGTCGAATCTGAAGAAGGCGTGCGCCAGATAGTATTTCTGGATACACCAGGTCATGAAGCTTTCACAGCCATGCGTGCTCGTGGTGCCAGAGCCACCGATATCGCCATTTTAGTGGTGGCGGCGGATGATGGTGTCATGCCTCAAACTATTGAAGCTATAGATCACGCCAAAGCCGCCAATGTGCCAATCATAGTAGCGGTCAACAAAATTGATAAACCAGGCGCAGATCCGGATCGTGTTCTTTCTCAATTGATGGAACATGATTTGTTGCCGGATACATTTGGCGGCGACACTGTTACAGTCAACGTTTCGGCTAAGAAACGCACCGGACTTGATGAATTGCTTGAAATGATCCTGCTTGTGGCCGATATGCAGGATCTGCGAGCCAATCTAGATATTCCGGCCTATGGTGTCATTGTGGAAGCCGAGCTGTCACGCGGAAAAGGTGCTGTCGCTACCGCCCTTGTGCAGAATGGAACATTGCGCGAAGGCGATCTGATTGTAGTGGGAAGCACAAGCGGAAGAGTGCGAGCACTATTCGATGATCGCGGACACCGCGTCAAAGCGGCGGGCCCTTCCATGCCTGTAGAAGTGCTTGGTCTTGATCAAGTGCCGCAAGCCGGTGATCCTTTTGAAGTCGTTGACAGCATCCAGGAAATGAAAGAGATTGCCGATGAGCGCAAAGATGCAGCCGTTTCGCGTGTCGGACATCACGTTTCACTTGAATCATTGCATGAAATGCTTGAATCGGGTGAAATGAAAGAACTTAAAATCATCGTAAAAGCGGACGTGCAGGGAACGGCAGAAGCTATTGCCGATTCAGTGCGCAAGTTGAGTGACGAAAAGGTGCAAATCACACTTTTGCGTGCGGCATCCGGTGACCTCTCAGAAAATGATGTCCATTTAGCGGCTTCATCCAATGCCATTATTATTGGTTTCAATTCCAACCCT
>CAZEQP010000439.1:1342-3956 GCA_964514345.1 uncultured Candidatus Obscuribacterales bacterium | reverse complement strand
TGGACAAATTTTATCTTCTGGTCAAGAAATAAGTCCTGTTATTTTTTGCCGAATAAGTCTTAACCGGAAAAGCAGTTCCGAAGCCGACCACCCTGTAACCCATGTCTTTGTTTGAAGTGCTGAATACAGGCAATTGATACTTGGGCGAGGCATCGGCGATTTGAGCATAACGCTCACCCTGAGCATCCTTGATTTTGATTTTCATGCCCACATTCAGTTGATACACTTGCTGTTTAAATCGCTTGTCCAGCACTTCCCAACTTTCAAGTGCCTGAGCCGGTTGAAGCGACAATAAGGCCAGCGCAGGAAAAATTACCGCCAACAGATTTTTTTTAAGATACCGGCTGACGGTCGTCAAAACATACCTCCAGCTCAAACACTCTGCGCCAGGGGAAACTCACTCGAACCGGTCCTGGTTCAAAGCGCATTGAAGTGCTTATGCTTTTCACCAGCGGGCTCATTAAAATTCCCAGTTTTTCCACCGAGGCTTCAGCATTCAGTTTGGCTCTCACATTTGACTGATAAGCCCAGTCGTCCAGGAATCGAGTGAAAAGACTCTGCTGAAATGTACGATAGGATACGGCAGTATCAGTTTGCGCTTTTCTGGCAAAAATGCGAGCCACTCCCATCGATAAAGCCGAACCGATACTATTGCCTGCAGTGTTCCAGCCGGCATATCCGACAAGTTTGGCTATTATGTGCGGACGCAAAAGCAATTCCTGCATTAACAGAGGATCCGAACCATTGGCATAGGCGACATCGCACAGCACGAAGGGCTTATTAATTTCTTCCAGCAAAGCCAGCGTGTCACGCACCTGAACAGTTGTGTCCACATTGCGCATATCCGGACAATTAGGAAGCAGAATATGGTCACCTTGAATATTTGCCCCATGAATGAGGGTAATAAAATCGGCGTCATCTACATTTCCTTCACCGGAATAAAGTGAATGTGTCACTCCCAGAGCACGCAATTGTCCTCTTACTGTTTCACCTAAAATCTGTCCTTCATATCGGCTCAAACAATTCTGTGATGAATCGGGACGATAAGCCACCTGAGTGGAGATTCTCTGACCTCGAAGACTCAACTGCTCCACCAGCCAGGCACCAATCATGGTGCTCAGCACTTCATCAGCTCCCGGATAGCAAAAAATGCGATCGTCGCACCCCGAGCTTTGAGCCAATGTTATTAGCTTTTCTTTCTCCAGTACATTGAGACCTTCCGGACCGGAGTCGTCAAGACTGATGACCAGTTTGTCTATTGTTTTTTCTTTGACCAACTCGACGATTTGTTGATTGATGCGAAAATTGCGAAAACGCGTTTTCAAATAATCGTCTCGAACTGAAAGCGGAATCTTGGCTTCAAGGGCTTCCAGTGTACCTGCCGTGATGGCAAGCCCTTTTGATTTTCTGTATAGAAGAGCAGACCAGGCGTAAAGTTCACGCCCGAAGCGAGCCCAGTAATCTTTTTCTTCCGAATTGTCGTAATTGTCCGACACTCTCATAATGCTTGTCTGGGCGTATATTTTGACCTGCGAGCCGGCCAGCGATTTCCATTTTTTCAGCTGAGACAAACGTTTTTCCAGCACACGCAATTCATCTGTTGTCTGACGCGATGAAATAAGACCTCCATAAACGATACTATCGAGGCCGAGCAATACTACGCTGGGTTTGGCTTTTTCAAGGGCGGCCTGAATCCAGGAGGAAAGTGAATCCACTTGTGCCGGATACAAGAGAGATCCCATAAGAGTCCGGGGTGGAGTGAGAACATTGATGCCGGCGATCTTGGCTATGGATGCCGGAAGAATGCTGGTTACAGGACGATCGTCGAGCGGTATCAATAATAGTGTCATATTAGTCTAGTTTGTTTCCTTAAGGTTGACCGCTCGCGCCTGCAGTATTGGAGGACCCGTTTGAATCCTGATACATGGGAACGCCGCTTGTAGCGCCGAATTTAATTCCGTGTTTTTTCTCTTTGGCTTCATCGGCCACCATCACACCGTTGCCATTTCCTCGCTCTTTGTCAAAGGCCAGTGTCTGGGCAATCTGGGTATCGCTCATATCCGGCTTGGACCAGACGGCCGCTTCAAAAAATAGATACTGTCCAATCATGTCGCCTTCGATGGGCGTAGCGATATATATCTCGGCAAGCCCGTTCTCGCCTATGCTGCCGACAGAAACAACTTTTCTGTCAGCCCCTAGACGAATGGGATTGCCCAATAAAGGTCTGGCGCCGGAATCGCGGTCTGCCATGGCGATAGCCACAAAAGAGCCAGGTTTGCCCTTTACAGTGAATTTGGCCGTATGTCCGATGGTCATTCGCTCAGGCAAACACATGATTGTAGAACTGGATTTTTTCTTAAATTCGATGACTTTCAAGGAAGGTGTCGATTTACCCAGACTGATAGGCATGAGCAAAGTGTCGCCCTTACCTTTTTGTGAATCCTCATCCTCAGCGCTGACCGATCCGCCCGCGCCAAAAGGGGTTTTCATAGTTTTCAAAAGATTAGGAGGACCAAACTCCTCGTTTGCAAGCGCGGCCGAATCCGCACCAAATGAAAATAGAAGAAGGCAGATGGCGAAGTACAACGGGCGCTTAGACTTTTGAAGTAATATG